>CAMATG010000012.1 GCA_945860645.1 Candidatus Sulfopaludibacter sp. SbA3
CACCCCACCCAGCAGCGACGGATCGTTCGAAAAGAAAATCCCACCATGCTTGGTGTTCGGGCACGAAACATTCAATTCGTACCCCGCCAGCCCTTCTTCCCCGTCCAGAATCCGGATTACCTCTTCGTAGTCCTCTACGGCATAGCCGAATACGTTCGCGAAAACCGGCGTTCCGATCTTCCGGATGCCCGGCAACTTGTCCTTCACAAACGCCCGCGCACCGATATTCTGCAGCCCGATGGCGTTCATCATGCCCGCCTCGGCCTCCCAGATCCGGGGCGGTTTGTTGCCGTCCATGGGCTCCCGTGACAACCCCTTCACGACAATCCCTCCGACCGTACTCAGATCGACAAGCGTTTCAAATTCAACGGCATACGCAAATGTACCCGACGCCGCCAGGACGGGGTTTTTCAGCGCGACGCCGCACAACGTTGTTGCCAGGCGGGAGGAGGTGGGCGATCCCATGTCTCTCCATTCTCCCAAATGCGCTCGCGCTCCCGAAGACTTCAGCGTTTTAACTCAGGTCTCCCTAAGGAAAATCCGGGTTTTGACCGATAAACATCTAAGGAACTGATCGCTCACGTGTCTGCCCGAACGCACAATCCGGAACCCGCGCGTCATCGCTCACTTGCAACCAAGTTCTTCCTGTTTACGGCAGCGCTCCTGCTGTGGGTGGTCTTGGTTGTGGTTGCCTACGATGTCGCCTCCGGCAATGTCAGCATCGGGAAAAGTCTGCTTCTGTTCGCTGTCGTACTCCTGATCGCCGCAGGCTTGGCGTGGATCACCATGCGCATTCTCGTCCGCCCGCTGCAGACGCTGCAGGCTGGTCTACAAGCCGTCCGAGAGGGCCGGCTGGAGCGCATCCGGTATCGCAAGTCCGGCGACGAAATCGAATTCATTGCCCGCAACTTCAACCAGATGGTCGAGTCCCTGGAGACGAAGTCAAAGGTGATCCAGGAGAATCACGAACAGCTGGAAAGCCGGATCCGGCAGCGTACCGAAGAGCTGGAAACGGCAATGGGGAATGCCCTGGCCGCCAACAAGGCGAAGACCGAGTTTCTGGCGAACATGTCCCACGAACTCCGCACGCCGATGAATGGATTCCTGGGCATGATCGAACTCGTGCTCGACAGCCCCCTGCAACAGGAGCAGCGCGACCAACTCATCACCGCCCAACGCAGCGCCCACGCGCTACTGGCGATTCTCAACGACATCCTCGATCTCTCCAAGATCGAGTCTGGCCGCATGCAGCTCGAATTGGTGCCGTTCTCGGTCCGGACGCACCTGCGCGACTGCGTTCGGCCGCATCAGGTACGCGCCCAACAGAACTCCATCGATCTCCGCCTCCGCGTCGATGACGCCTTGCCCGACATGCTCGTCGGCGATCCGCTCCGGCTGAAGCAGATTCTCAACAATCTCCTCAGCAACGCCGTCAAATTCACCAACAATGGCCACATCGACGTTCGCATTTCCGGTGAGTCCGGCGCCTCGCCCGGCTCCACCATGCTGACCGTCTCCGTCCGCGACACCGGCGCCGGTATCCCCAGTGAAAAACTCTCCCAGATTTTCGAGAAATTCACGCAGGCCGATGGCAGCATCTCTCGCCGCTTCGGCGGCTCCGGCCTTGGGCTGGCCATCACTAAACATCTGGTCGATCTTTTCCAAGGCACGCTTAGCGTCACCAGTCAGGTCGGCCGTGGCAGTGAGTTCATTGTCCGTCTGCCGATGGGTGTTGCCGCCACGGGAACCTGGGCCGTGCCGTCGGGCGAAGCAACGGCCGCTTCGGCTCCCGCCTCGGCTAACGCGCTCATCCTCATCGTCGAAGACAACATCGTCAACCAGAAGGTCATCAAGGGGCTCCTGCAGCGCAAAGGCTACCGCATGGAAACAGCGCCCGATGGCAGCCAGGCGCTCACGATGATGGATCACTATCACTTTGACGCCATCCTCATGGACGTCCAGATGCCCGTCATGGATGGCCACGAAGCCACTCGCCGCATCCGGGCCATGCAGCGCTGGCGTGAGATTCCGATCATCGCCATGACCGCTCACGCCATGAGCGGGGACCGGGAGCGTTGCCTCGCCGCCGGCATGGACGCCTATCTCTCCAAGCCCGTCAATTCCGCAGAACTATTCAGTCTTCTGGAATCCTATCTTGGGGCCGGTAAAATGGCTCGCGCCGCCGGTGCCCCCACCCCCACTGTTCCCGAACCCATCGATCCTCGGATACGCGACGAAGTGTGCGAAGGCGATACGGCGCTCGTCGGCGACGTCGTCAACCTCTTTCTCCAATTGGCGCCGGAGCGGATGGATAAACTCCAACGCGCCCTTACCGCCGGCCAATGCGATCTGGTCGCCGCCGAAGCCTCCGTCATCCGCCAGTCGGCGCAGCGCATTGCAGCTACTCCCGTTGCGGACCGCGCCCGACGCATCGCCGAAGCCGCCGGCCGCCAGGACCAGGCCGCCATGCGCCATTCGCTCCTGCTGCTGCGCTCGGAGCTTGATCGCCTCAAACGCCACGCGGGCGAGCTCAAAAACGTCTAGGCCAGCCGCGTAATCTCGTCCCACAACGCCCGCACATCCTCCCGCGTCGTGGCCTGATTACCAATCGCCACCCGCGCCGCGTAACGGCCCTTCAATACCGTTTGCGAAATGAAGAACTGGCCCGTCTGGTTCATCGCCGCCACCAGAGCCCGCGTCCGTTCCTCCCCGGACCTCAACCGGAAGCAGACCGCCGAAAACGGCGCCGGCGCCGCCAGTTCGAACCGATCATCCGCCTCCACCCAACCGGCAAACTCCGCCGCCATCGCAATGTGCCCCCGGATCAACTCCTGCAGCGTCTCCCGCCCGAAATACCGCAACACATACCAAAGCTTCAGACCGCGGAACCGCCGCCCCAGCGCCACCCCATAATCCATTAGGCTCACTTCCCGTGGATCGGATGTGGTCTTCAAATACTCCGGCGTAATTGTAAATGTGCGCCGCAGAACAGCCGGAAACCGCGTATAAAACGCGCTGCAGTCCATCGGCGTAAACAGCCACTTGTGCGGATTCACCACCAGCGAATGCGCCCGCCCATTGCCACGCAACATCCACGCAAACTCCGGCAACAGCGCCGCCGCCCCCGCATAGGCGGCATCGATGTGCACCCACGCATTGTGCGCTTCGGCCACGTCCAGCACCGCCTCCAGCGGGTCCACGCTCGTCGTCGACGTCGTCCCCGCGCTCACGATGACGCAACATGGCGTGAACCCCGCCGCCACGTCGGCCTCAATCGCTACCCGCAACGCCTCCGGCCGCATCCGGAACGTGTCATCGCTCGCAATCTTCCGCAGATTCCGCAGCCCGATCCCGGAGGCGATCACCGCCTTGTCAATCGACGAATGCGCCTGATCGGAGCTGTAGACCGTCAGCTTCTTTGTAATCCCGTCCATCCGCGCATCCGGGTCCGCCCACTCCCGCGCCGCCATCACCGCATGCATGGTGCTGATCGATGCAGTATCAAAAATCTGCCCGAAGTACCCCGCGTCGAGCGCCATCCACTCCCGCAGCCAACCCAACGCCACCTGCTCCAATTCCGACACCGCTGGCGAGGCGATCCAGTTCAACCCGTTCGTGTTCATCGATGCCGCCAGCATCTCCGCAATCACGCCCGGTACCGACGCGGTGCACGCAAAATAGTTGAAGAACCGCGGATGATTCCAATGCGTCACCGCCGGTAGAATCACCCCTTCAAAATCCGCCTGAATCCGCGCCAGCGGCTCACCCTGCTCCGGCCCGCTGGCCGGCAACCGGTCCATCAGGTCGCCCGGCCGCATGTCCGGATTCACTCGAAAGCGAGCGGGGTCTTCCAGGTACCGGGCGATCCATTCGGATGCTTCCGCCGCCGCGCGGCGGAAGGCTTCCACATCGTGCTTCATGGCTTAATTTTCGCCCGCGCACTCATCTTTCATCGCCATTTCAAACCCGCGGAACCACTCGGCGAACGCATCGGCCTTCCGCTGCGCGGTCGGGCCGATGGGCAACGCCAGCGCGGCCTTTTTGAAGCCGCGCGCGGCCATCGTCAGCTGAATACCAAACGGCGTGGGGAACGGATCAATGTGTTCGATGAACGAATCGAGCAACGCGCCGCGCCGCGTCAGCGCTTCGCTGTCACCCCGCGTCGCCGCGCGGTCAATCGCCACGATCAACTCCGGAATCCCGCAGGCGCAGCCGCTGATGACGCCATCGGCCTTCGCCCGGTGGGACACCAAAAGCCGGTCGTTCCCCAGCAAATGCCGGAAGGGCATGCGCTGCCGCAACGCGTGCACCGCATCGAAGATCTCCGTGTTGCCGCTGGAATCCTTGATGCCCGCAAACTGTCCGGTCTCCAGAATCGCGCACGCCGTTGCCGCTTCCATACCCGTCGTGAAGAACGGCAAATTGTACAGCAGCGTCGGCGCCAATCCAGCCGTCTGCCGTGCGAAGGCGTCGTAGTAGGCGATGATCCCTTCCTGGCTGTGGCGGAAGAAATGCGGCGGCATCAGCAACAGCGCCGTCGCGCCCACCTCTGTCGCCTGCCGCGCCAAGACCACCGCGCCCTCCAGCGTGGAATGCGAGACGTTCACGATCACAGACGTCCGGCTCCGGCGCACCGCCATCTGGGCCAGCCGCATCCGCTCTTCCACGTCGTAGTGAATAAACTCACCGGTGGCGCCCAGTACCGCAATCCCCTTTACACCGCGTTCATTCACAAAGTCCACGATGTCCAACGCCTGGCTGATATCAATCGTGTGGCCTTCTTCACGCCGCGGCGCAATCACCGCCGCCATCGCGCCAAGCACGGCGCCTTCGCCCAACCGGGTCATAATGATTTCCTGTAACTTTTAGTTTTTTGCCCGCACTGCGAAAACAGTGACAGCTGTTGACTAGCATATCGCGCGAGGCCTCTGTAAACTCTCCCGCCCCTTGGACTACTCCACGCCCGATCTTCGCCTCTAATAGAGAGAGGAGCATGTTTCCATTCATGCGTTACTGTTTATGGCTGCTCGCCGCCGGTTTTGCGCAGGCGCAGTTTTTCCCGCTCGAGGTCGGCAATCAGTGGGTCTACCGCGTCGATGCCGGCCCCATCAAAGAAGTCCGCGTCGCCGAAGTCCTCCGCACGGAATCCGCCGGCGACAAAGAGTACTTCGTCTACAAAGGAATCAACGGCGATACCGCCCGCCTTCGCCTCACCCCCGAGAACAAACTGGTCCAGTGGAACGCCGACGGCACCGAATCCCTTTGGTCTGATTTCAACGCCGCCGAAGGCGCGACTTACGCCACCGCGCTCGACCGCTGTACCGCCCGCGGCCGCGTCGAATCCCGCAACGGCAAAACCGATCTACTCGACAGGACCTGGGACGGCGGCTTCCAAGTTTCCTACAGCCCAGCGAACTGCGCCGACGCCGGCCTCATCGACGATCTCTACCTTCCCGGCATCGGCCTCGCGCAGCGTACGTACCAGAGCTTCACCGGCCCGCGCGTCTACAAGCTCACCTACGCCCGCCTCGGCTCCGCCAGCGTCGTCACCAGCGGCGAGTTCAACTTCCGTATCAACCTCGCCCAGCGCAACTACGCCAGCCGCGCCATCATCAATCTGCGGCTGACGCTCGAAAACTGGACGAAGGAACCAATCAAGTTGAACTTCACCAGCGGCCAATCATTCGATTTCGTCATCCGCGACGCCGCCGGCGAGGGCGTTTACTTCTGGTCGGCCAATAAACTCTTCACCGCCGAAGTCCGCGAGATTTCCGTCACCGGCGAGAAGAACTGGACGGCCAGCGAAGAGCTGGAACTGAAGCCCGGTGAGTACACATTGGAAGCCTGGCTGACCACAGCCGGCAAGCCCGTCTACAAATCCCAGCTCCCGATCACCGTCTTCCCCATCTCCACCGCCAATTAACCAGACCACTCCGCATTGCGTCGCAGGGCGCAATGCGGAGACAATGATCGCTTGTCCTCTCCCACCGCCCCGGTCAGCGAACCCATCGGCACGCGGACCTTCCTCCTCGCTGTCCTCGTCTCCATCCTCTGGGGCGGCAACCTCGTCTCCATCCGCGTCGGTGTCGATAGCGTTCCCCCGCTCTGGAGCGCCTTCTGGCGCATGGCGGTCGGCGTCCTGGTCGTCGCCGGCTGGTCGCTGTCGAGAGGCGTTTCCCTCCGCCCCACTCCATCCGAGTGGCGCCCGCTCTTCTACCTCGGCGTTTTGTTCACCACCCAAATCGGCCTGCTGAACTCCGCCAGCGCCATGACCTCCCCCTCCTACGGCGTCGTCATCCTCAACTCCTACGCCGTCTTCGCCAACCTCACCGGCCACTTCTGGCGCGGCGCCCACGGCGAGGATCGCCTTACCCCCATGCGCGTCCTCGGCCTCACCGTCGCCATCGCCGGCCTCGTCGTCCTCACCATGGGCCGCGCCCCAAAAGCCCTCGCCCCCCAACCCCTCCTCGGCAACCTGATGATGGTGGTCTCGGCCTTCCTTCTCGGCTATCGGCAGGTCTATACCCGCGTGTTGGTCCAGAACATCCACCCCGTCCGCACCGTCGTCTGGCAAATGGCCTGGTCCGTCCCGCTCTTCCTGGTCATCGCCGCGCTCTCCGAACCGATGGTCTACGGCCACGTCACCTGGCAAGCCGTCGCCGCCATCTCCTACCAGGGCATCATCGTCGCCGGCATCTGCTTCATCGTCTGGGCTGAACTGCTGAAGAAACACGCCGCCGGCACGCTGTCGATGTTCTCGTTCCTGGTCCCCATCGCCGGCATCGCCCTCTCGGGCTGGATCTTCAATGAACCGCTCACCCCCGGTCTCGTCGTCGGCGGGTTGCTCGCTCTCGCCGGCGTCTTCATCGTCACCCGAACCGCCAACTGACTAGCGGCTCCGGAAAGCCTCACTCTGAACCACCAGCTCCACCAGGTCCCGCAGCCCATTCCCCCGCTGCCCAACGGCGACGCCAATCGCCTCCACCCGCCCCCGGTCGGCCGCATCGAACTTGCGCCCGCACGCGTAGGTCAACATCCGCTCCGTCAGCACCCGCGTAAACGCCGCCTCCCGCCCGCCAATCGCCTGCCGCAGCCCAACGATGTCCGTGAACGTCTCCCCCGTCGTCAACGCCCCGGAAGCATCGATCTCCCGGCCCCCCGGGTACTTCCCGCGCCACCGCCCAATCGGGTCGAAGTTCTCTAATGCAAATCCGGGCGGATCGATCGACTGGTGACATGACATGCACGCCGCGCTTTCCCGATGCTTCGTGAGCAAATCCCGCACCGTCTTCGCGCCCCGCACATCCGGATCGAGCGCGGGCACATCGTCCGGCGGCGGCGCCGGTGGTGTGCCGAAAATATTCTCCAGTACCCAGATGCCACGCGTCACCGGCGAGGTCTCAATCCCGTTCGCCGACACGGTCAAAATGCTGCCATGCCCCAGCAATCCGCCCCGCCGCGCATCCGTCAACTCCACCTTCCGGAACACATGTCCGCCCGCGCTCGGAATCGTATCCGCCATCCCATACAGGCGCGCCAACGGCTTGTTCAGAAAGCTATACCGCGCGTCAATGAAGTCGTGCAGGCTCTTGTTCTCATCCAGCAAATGCCGCATCAGCATCCGCGTCTCGGTCTTCATCGCGTTCTGCAAATCGTCCCAGTAGTAAGCGCCAAACGCGTCCCGGTCCGGCGGCATGTCGCCCAGGCTGCGCAGGTTCAGCCAGCTGTCCAGGAAGCCCTCCACGAAAGCCTTCGCCCGCGGACTCGCCAGCAGGCGCCGCGTCTCCGCCCGCAACACGTCGTCCCGCAATAGTGCCCCCGTGCTCGCCTGCCGTAGCAGCGCCTCGTCCGGCATCGTCGACCACAGGAAATACGAAAGCCGCGACGCCAGTCCATAGCTGCCTCCCTCGTTGCCCACATAGAGGAACGCCGGCGAACACAGCACCGCCTTCAGCGCGTCCTTCAGCGCTCCCTCCGCCGATACCCCAGCCACCCGCCGCTTCTCCGCGATCGCCACCAGCCGGTTTACTTCTGCCTCCGTCGCCGGACGGCGATACGCCCGCGCCGCGAATTTCGCGATAATCTCCCGCGTCCGCTCCGGTGCAAACGGCCGGTCGCCATACAGCACCTTCTGGCTCGCCGGGATCGCCGGCGGATCAATCGGCCCGCGGATCTCCACCTGGTGAATCCGGATCTGCGGAATCGGCCCATATTTCATCATGGCGATCCGCCCCGGCACAATCCCCTGCGCTACGTTCCGCTGGTCCTCAGGCAGATACTGCGGAAACCGCCGCGCGAACGTGCTGAACACGTTCCGCACGTTGTTCATCCCGTTCGGGAAGATGAACCGCGGCTGATAGCCCGCGTCCAGCCGCACGCGGAACGTCAGCCAATTCGGGCCGCCATCGGCCAGGTCCACCGGCTCGGCCAACAGCGGCTGCAACGGCTGCTCGTGCTGCAAGTAGCCCGCGCGCGCGTTCCCGGCCACCACGCCAAAACGGAACGGCGCCTCCGGGTCCATCCCGAATAACCTCGCTTCGTACGGGTTCTTCCGGTGCAGCGCTTCCACCTGCACTTTGACGTCATAAAACCCATCGTACGGAACCCCCTCGGAGAACGCATGGAGCGGCGCATAGGCGCCCTCGTAATGCGGTGTCCGCGGATGCTCAAACAGCGACATGTACTGCATCAACTGGTTGCGCGTCCGCGCCCCGTCCAGCTCTTTCTGCTGCCGGAAGTGATCCTTGAAAACCCACGTCCGCGCCGCCGGCGCCGGCTTCCCCGGTAGTGCTTTCTCAATCACCGCCTCCGCCGCGTCCAGGTACTGCTCCAGAAGATAGCCGGACGTCACCAGCGTCTCCCCGATGTTGTCCATGTGCGCGTACTGCTGGTCGCGCGGGAACTTACTCGTCGGGTCGAACTGGTCCATCTCCATCCGCAGCAGATCGCCGATCGTGTTCAAATACTCCCGCCGGTTCATCCGCCGCAGCGCGATCTTCGCCGGCGCCTGCCGCGCCAGATGCGCCAGGAACGCCTCCCGCTCCGCTTGCCCCGGCTGCCGCGCCTGCTTCGGCGGCATCGTGCCGGCTTCCACCCGCCGCGTCACCGCCATCGTGTCCGCCGCGTTCAACGGCCCACGGTCAAACCGCCGGTTCGCCAGTTGCGCCTTTTCCCCATGGCACGGCGTGCAGTAGGTGGCAAGGAAACTCGTCGCCGGGTCGGTCGCCGCGGCCAGCAGCAGGATCATCGAAAACGTCATGCCTAGACTCCGCGCAACGTCCCAGTCGACAACGCGAACTTCTGCTGCTCAATTCCGAACCGCTGCAGCATAGTCACAAACAGGTTCGATAGCGGCTGCCGCCCTGGCCCGCTCGTCGGCAATGCCTGATACGTCCCATGCTTGAATCCGCCCCCCGCCAGTACCACGGGCAGGTTCAGATTCGTGTGCGCGTTGCCATTCCCCATTCCGCTGCCAAACAGCACCATCGAATGGTCCAGCAACGAACCATCCCCGTCCTCAATCCCCTTCATCTTCCCCAAAAACCGCGCAAACTGCTCCGTCTGGTACCGCTCCAACTTCACCAAAAGGTCAATGCTCTCCTGCACCTGCCCGTGGTGCGAAAGAGAATGATACTCCTTCCGCACGCCCAGCACCGCGGCCTCAAACCCGCCCGCAATTTCCAGCGTCGCAATGCGCGTCGAATCGGTCTGCAGCGCCAGCGCCATCAGGTCATACAGCACCGGAATATCGTTCACCAGTCCCTGGTTTTCCGGTTCCTTCATCGGCGCCGCCGGCTTGGCCACTCCGGCCCACTTCTGCCGCAGTTCCAACACCTTCTCCACGTCGCGCACTGACGTGAAATACTCGTCCAGCTTCTGCCGGTCCCGCTCTCCCAATTGGCGTTGAAGCGATTTCGCGTCGCCATTCACCGCATCCAGTATCGAGCCCTGTAGCGTCAACCGGTCCTTCGTCCGGACCTGTTCACTTTCGCTCTCACTCACGAACAACTTCCGGAACAGTTCCCGCGGCCCCTGAATCGGATTCACCCGCGTCCCGCTGCGCGTCCAGCACATCATGCAACCGCCGTGCAGCCCCTCTTCCGAACCCAGCGTCAGCGATGGAAACCGCGTCGCCCCACCCACCGTCTCCGCCATCCGCTGATCCAAGCTGATATTGCCATCCGGCATGCCCTTGGCGTCCACCTGCCGCACACCGCTCAGGAACGAATGCACCGCGAAATGGCCACCCTTCACTCCATGGTCGAGCCCGGAGAACACCGTGACATCTTTGCGATGCTTCGCAATCGGCTCCAGCAGATGCGGCGTGTCGTAATCAGCGCCCGTCGCCTTGGGGAAGAACTGCTGCGCATAGAACCCAAACGCGTTGCCGATCGCAACCATCCGCATCGGCCGCACCGTCTTCGCGTCCGCGCCCAGCGCCGTCACCGCCAGCCCCGATCCCAGCACCCCGGCGCCCAGTGAGTCGAAGATCGGCAGCGCCAGCCGCACCCCCGCGGCACGCAGGAAGAATCGGCGGCCAGCAAGGTCGGGTCGGTTCGTCGGCATGCCGAGATTCTACCAACTCCGTGCCCCCCTTGCCGCTAGCAACTGAACTACACCCTGTTTCCTGCACCGCACCGCCCGCCCGAAGGGCGTCACCCCGTTCTTGTCCCGCGCCTCAATGGCGGCCCCGCAGTTCAACAACGCCTCAGCAATTCCAATAGACCCCCGCCGCGCCGCCATATGCAGCGGTGTCGCCCGCATCACCCCATCGCAAGCATTCACGTCCGCCCCCGCCCGCACCAGCAACCGGACAATCTCCGGCCCCGCCTCGCTACCGCACTCATTGGTCACCGCGTACAACGCCGTGTGCCCGCCCCGGTCCTGCACCCCCGCATCCGTCCCTAATCGCAACAACACCGCCACAACCTCCAAACATCCAGCACCAGCCGCGTAATGCAGCAGCGTCCTCCCCCCAAAGCACTCCACCCCAAGCTCTGGCTCCCGCTCCACCGCCGCCACCACAAATCGGACCAACGCCTCCCGTGCTGTCTGCATCATCCTTGCCAGCAGGCCAACAAATACCACCGGTCGCGCCGCAAACGCCCCCACCCTTGCCAGTACTTCCTCATCCCGCCCGCCCACAATCGCTGCCACGGTTTCATCGAGCGCCTGCTGCCCCGTCCACCGCCCGTCCGCATCCCCGCCCGCCAAATACCGCACGCCCCCTCGAAACAAACCCCGCAACCCATCCCTCGTTTCCTCGTCCACCGGCTCGGCCTCGACCGTCGCCATCATCAATTCCAACCACGCCTTCCGCTCCGCCGGCCCGATCTTGAACCGCGCATGCGACTCCCGCAAGCTCAACCACCACCGCTTCTGCGTCGCCGCCTCATCCCCTCCAAGAAACTGAACCAGGAATGCGGAAAACTCTTCAGTGGCACACCGCATGCTCTTCCCCGGAAACAGCGGTCGCAAAACCGGGTCCGTCCCCACCCGTCCATAAAACGACTCCGACAGCCGTCGGCAACCCGCCTCCCCACCCAAACTCTCCAGCAAACCCATGCCGCATTGTACTCTTCGGGCTACACTGTCAACCATGCGCCTCGCCCTCTGGGTCCTCGCCACCTTCGCCCTCGCCGCCCAGCCCAATTATCAGTACTTCCTAAACGGCAACGCGGCCGACGTGCAAACCAAACCCACCCCCGGCTACCTCCTCGCCGGCGGCGGCAAGGACGTCGACCCGGCCTTTCAATGGTTCCTCACCCGCGCCAACGGCGGCGACGCGCTCGTCCTCCGCGCTTCCGGCGGCGACGCCTACAACCCCTACTTCCACTCCCTCGCCAAGCTCGATTCGGTCGAAACCATCATCTTCAAAAACGAATCCGCCGCCCGGGAACCTTTCATCGCCGAAAAGATCCGCCACGCCGAAGCCATCTTCCTCGCCGGCGGCGACCAGTGGAACTACATCCGCTACTGGCGCAACACCCCCATCGCCGAAGCGTTGAACGATGCGATCCGCCGCGGCGTCCCCATCGGCGGCACGAGCGCCGGGCTCGCCGTTCTCGGGGAATTCGCCTTCTCCGCCAAGCACGATACCGTCACTACTCCGCAAGCCCTCGCCAACCCCTACGACGAAAAAGTGGACATCTATCAAGGACTGCTCAAAATCCCCCAGTTATCCTGCCTGATCACCGATAGCCATTTCGCCAAGCGCGACCGCATGGGCCGGCTTTTGGTTTTCCTGGCCCGCATCAAGAAGGAGTCGAAGTGCCCCACCGTCCGCGGCATCGGCATCGACGAACGCGCCGCCGTCACGCTCGACCTCACCGGCCACGCCCAGGTCATGGGCGAAGGCGCCGCCTACCTAGTTCAACTCTCCACCACGCCGAACATCCAACCCAACACCCCCGCCACCATCCCCGCCATGCAAGTGACCGCCATCCCCACCGGCCAGTCGTTCCAAATGAACAAATGGCCCGCCAAAGCCTACGACCTTTCGGTCGCGAATGGCGTCGTCAAATCGACGAAGGACAGCCAGTACGCTGCGCCGCAAGTATGTTCTGGGCAACTGCACGTTAATGGAAAACCGGATCTACGTCGGAAGTGTTGATGCTGGGCCGAGCGTAGCGGCGATTCCGTCAGCGGTCGAGAACCGCCGGCGGCTGGACGGTCCGGTGCGGAAGTAGTTGGCCGATCTGGTGCCGGGATTGGCGTATCGGAAGCTTTCTGAGGTGGTCAACTTAACTCCAGTGCCGTGGAAACTCCATCCCAGAGACTAACCTGGCTTCGGGATCCACCCACGGCTGGCGATGGCTGAACTGCCGTCCCCACCGCGCTATAATCCGAATATTCAGCTCCTCTGAAGGCAAGATTCTCCGGCCACCCTGAGTATCCATACGATGAACCAGCACATCAGAAAAGGGAATGCAGCTCTGGTATCCGGCGACCTTAGCACCGCAAAAGTCGTGTTCGAGTTAGCGATGCTCGATCCCGATCCATATACCCAAAGAATTGCCAAGAACCGACTAGAGGAGTTGCCGCCTGGCCCGCGCGACCCGAATACGACTAGGCGACTGCTCAACTTTCAAGAGCAACTCGTTCCGACCAGATTGTCGCGTTGCTGTAACGCAAAAGCGCTGTTCGTCCGAAGCAGAAGCGGCGGGTTCATAGGCATGGATTGCACCTGGTGCTTAGAGTCCGCACGAACCGGTCCATCGGATTTTCCAGTATCCGAATGTTGCGCCACGCGGCTTGAGCTCACCACTATCGGCAAGAACTACGCCTATCACTGTCAATTGTGTGGGAAGGTGATCCTGGCTGCTGATCTCGTACCGGACTGGGAGGAGTTGTTTCCGTTTAGCCCTTTGGCTGCACCTGGTGATCCAGGTTGGGCATAGTGACCCGCTTCTTTTTCAAACGCGTCCACACATAGCGCTTTCACAGCTCCGCCCGCCTGGCGCCGGAGCCCAACGATTACGATTGGAGGGAGTGCGCCGTCACAAATGCGCACCTCCCCCTACCGCCGCACCGGCCTGCTAAACGACATCTCCACCTCCACAAACCCACCTGCAACAACCGAGTTCACCGCCTCCACCACCCGCTCTACACACGGCCTCACATCCGGCCACTGCTGCTTGCCCAAGATCACGACCGCAATCCTCCGTCCTTCCAGAGACTGCTGATACCGCAGATTCTTATCCGTAGTCACAAACACGTCAAACCGCGCCGCTTCCGCCACCGCCAGCAACTCGCCATTCGTCAGCCGGTCCCACCCGGCATCCTTAGCCTTCGTCACTTCATGCCCACCAAAAAATGCAATGAGCGGCGCCGGAACGCCGTGATCAGGCAATACGCGCATCGGTCGGAGCCATCTGTCGGCCATCCGGCAACGGCGCCTCCAAACTGCGGGCCGCAAACGTCAACACGGCCGCAATCTGCTCATGCGACACGTCAAACCACTCCATGATCTCTTCGACACTCGCCCCGGCTTCCAGATTCTCGAACACAGCGGAAACCGGCATCCGAGTATCTTTAAAGACCCACGCCCCGCTCACTTTTCCAGGGATACTTTCAACGGCCGGGCATTGCGACCAGTCGAGTGCCGCCATAATTGGGATCCTCTTCCCTTTTACAATACCCCATCCCACTTGCAAACTTCCCCCCACCCCGTACCCACCCACCCCGCCAAACAACGTCATAATAAGACCAAGGCAATTCCGCCAAGGCATCGCTTTCCCAAAAATTGAGGCCCAATGAACTTCCGGCTCGCCGCGGCCTGCGCCGCCCTTGTGTCCGTCGCTTTCGCGCAACCCCCCGCGCCAACCATGCCGCGCCCGCGCATTGGCAAGCCGCCCATTCTCCCCGTCTCGCAAGTCAAAAAAGGCATGCAGGCCATCGCCTGGACCGTCTTTGAAGGCACCGAGCCCGAAGCCGTCCCCGTCGAAATCATCGGCGTCTGGAAAAATGCCAACGGCCCCAAAGCCGACGTCATCCTCGGCCGCATGGGCGGCAAAGCCCAACGCACCAACGTCGCCGGCGGCATGTCCGGCAGCCCCGTCTACGTCGATGGCAAATTGATCGGCGCCATCGCCCTCCGCCTCAGCTTCTTCTCCCCCGACGCGATCTGCGGCATCACCCCTATCGAAAGCATGCTCGAAATCAACGATCTCGACGCCTCCAAACCCGCTCAGCGCGCCGCCATCGAAGTCCCCGCCGAACTCCTCGCCGGCTCCGGCATCCCCGCCCAGCAATCGCTCACCCTTCAACCCATCGATACCCCCCTCTCCCTCTCCGGCGCCCACCCCGACGTCTTCCCCTACTTCAACGGCATCTTCAAAAGTCAGGGTCTCCAACTCGCCCAGGGTGGCTCCACCGCCGCCCTCAAAGCCACCACCCTCGCCCCCGATTGGAAGACCGCTCTCAACCCCGGCGACACCGTGTCCATGATCCTCGTCTCCGGCGACGTCAACATCTCCTCCGGCTGCACCGTCACCTATAACGACGGCACCCGCGTCCTCATCTGCGGCCACGCGTTCCTCAACATCGGCCCCGTCAACATGCCCATGGCCAAGGGCGAAATCCTCTGGACCCTCGCCTCCACCTTCCAGCCCACCAAGGTCTCCAACGCCACCGAAGTCGTCGGAACGTTCACGCAGGATCGCCACCTCGGCATGCTCGGCAAGCTGGGCGAAAAGCCCCGCATGATCCCGGTCAAACTCACCCTGCGCTCCCTCAACGCCCAGGGCGCCGCATTCAAGACGAATACCCTCAACTTCGAAGTCATCGAGAACCAGCGCTTCACGCCCCAGCTCATGATGCTCGGCATGTTCAACGCCATCTCCGGCATGAACGAATTCGCCGAAGACACCACCTACCGCATCGCCGCCAACGTCAGTCTCGCCAACGGCCAGAAGCTCGACCTCCGCACCATGCTCGCCCCCAGCGAACTCCCCGTCCCCGCGTCCCTCCAATCGGCAATGTGGTTCGGCGACAAGTTCAACAAACTCTTCGGCAACGCCGTTCGCATGCCCGATGTCGGCCGCGTGGAAGCGACAATCGACCTCATCCCCGAACGCCGCACCGCCGCCATCGAATCGGCCTGGATCCCGTCCAGCGAAGTCGAAGCCGGCGCCGAAATCCCCGTCAAAGTCTTCCTCCGCCCCTACCGCGGCGGCCGCGTCGAACGCGAACTGAAGCTGAAAGTCCCCACCGGTCTCGCTCCCGGCAACTATCGCATCCAGTTGAGCGACGCCACCGCCCTCAACACCATGCAGAATATGACGCCCCTCGCCAACCGCTTCATGGAGCTGTCCCAAACCATCTCGCTCATCAATCAGGAACGCGCCAACAACCGGCTCTACGCCACGCTCGTCCAGCCCCGGCCCACCGTCTACACCGACGACCGGACGCTGCCCAACCTCCCCAGTTCCGTCCTCAACGTCATGCAAAACGGCCGCAGCGCCAGCCGCTCCTTCATCGCCGCGGCTGAAACCGCCGTCGCCGAACAGTCCGTCCCGTTCGATTACGTTGTCACCGGCAGCCAATCGCTCCGCCTTACCGTCAAATAACGAAAACTCTCATGCGCCCTCTTCCCTTCGTGCTGGCCCTCGCCGCCCTCTCCGCGGCCTTCGCTGTCGATACCCGCTTCTGGACCTTCGCCTCCAAAGAGGATCACGACAAAGCCACCCTCAAACGCCTCTCCCTCCGGAGCGATGGCCGCATCACCCTCGCCCCGGCCGCGAAGGAACTCCACGACGCCGGCGTCTCCTACCTCTGGGCCGTTGCTCGCGGCGCCGATGGCGCCCTCTACACCGGCGGCGGCAACCCCGGCGCGACAACCGCCAAGCTCTTCCGCGTCCAGAACGGCCAGACAACCGTCCTCGCCGAACTCGCCGGCCTGCAGATCCAGGCCATCGCCATCGATGCCTCCAACCGCGTCTACGCCGCCACCGCGCCCGACGGCAAGGTCTTCCGCGTCGGCCCCAGCGGCTCCAACGAAGTCTTCTACGAGCCCAAGGCCAAATACGTTTGGGCCCTCGCCTTCGATAAATCGGGCAACCTTTTCGTCGCCACCGGCGACCACGGCGAGATCCACAAAGTGACCCCGCAGGGCCAGGGCTCCGTCTTCTTCAAGACCGAAGAAGAGCACGCCCGCGCCATGGTCGTCGATGCGTCGAACAACCTCATCATCGGCACCGAACCCAGCGGCCTCGTCATCCGCGTCAGCCCCGCGGGAGTTGGCTTCGTCCTCCACCAGGCCGGCCGCCGCGAAGTCACCGCCGTTGCGGTCGCCCCCGATGGCGCCATCTACGCCGCGGCTGTCGGCACGCGCACCGCCACGCCGTCCGCCGCGCCGCCACCCGCTCCCGCCGCCGCGCCCATCACCATTAACGTCACCGCCGCTGCCGGCCCCGGCCCCGCTCCGGCCCCGCGTATGGCTCCGCCCACACTGACCCCGTCCAGCGTCTCCGGCGGCTCCGAACTCATTCGCATCGCCGCCGACGGCTTCCCCCATCGCGTCTGGTCCGACGGATCCGAAATCATCTACGCCATCACCTTCAATAAGACCGGCCACCCCATCCTCGGCACCGGCAACAAAGGCGGCATCTACCGTGTCGATAGCGACCTCCAGTCCACCCGCCTCCTCACCCTCGCCCCCACCCAGGTCACCGCCCTCACCGCGGACTCGAACGGCGCCATCTTTGCCGCCACCGGCAACATCGGCAAGCTCTTCCAAATCGGACCGGCCCTCGAAAAGGACGGCACCCTCGAAAGCGAAGTCCTCGACGCCAGCTGGTTCGCCGACTGGGGCCGTCTCGCTCCCAAAACCACCGGCACGGTGACGTTTGAAACCCGCAGCGGCAACCTGGATCGGCCCCAGAAGAACTGGAGCAATTGGGCTCCTGTCACCGGGCGCGCCACTTCCCCCGGCGCTCGTTTCCTCCAATACCGCGCCACCCTAACCGGGGACGCCGCCGCCATCACCGGTACCGAAATCGCCTATCTCCCGCGCAACGTCGCGCCGCGCGTCGAGCAGATTGAAATCACCGCGCCCAACTATCGTTTCCCCAACCAGTCACTGACCATGACGCCGTCCTCCACCCTCACCCTCAGCGGCATGTCCAGCCGGTCCGTGAACACCCAGTCCACCCCGAGCAACGACCCCGGCAGCGTCACCCTCAACATGGCCAAAGGCTACCAGGGCGCGCGCTGGAAAGCCGGTGACGTCAACGGGGATACGGTCCACTACACCGTCGAAATCCGCGGCAAGAGCGAGACGACCTGGAAGATCCTGAAGAAGGATCTCGCCATCCGCCAGTTCAGCTGGGATTCCAGCGCCTTCCCCGATGGCGAATATGTCCTCCGCATCTCCGCGACCGACTCGCCCTCCAACCCGCCCGGCAAAGGCCTGACCGACTCACTCGAAAGTGATCCGTTCCTGGTCGACAACACGCCCCCGGTCATCCGCAATTTGGCCGCCACCGGTAATGGCAACCGCGTGACGATTACCTTCAACGCCACCGACGCCAGCACGATCCTGACGAAGGCCGAATACAGCATCAACGCCACCGAATGGATCTATCTGGAGCCCACGACGAAGCTCTCCGACTCCCGCGACCACAGCTACACGGTCACCGTGGATCGTCCCGCCGGCGAGCTAACCATCGCCGTCCGAGTCACCGACGAGTTTGAAAACCACTCGGTCGAAAAGACCATCCTGAAGTAGTTCACTTGGGCTTGGATTTGGCGCCTTGCTTTTCAAGGCGCTCCATCTCTTCTGCGTCGTCCATGGCGACGAAAGGCGTGCGACGGGCCTGGCCGTAGTCGGGGTCCTTGGGGTCCTTGGCCTTTTCAGGATCGAAGATGCGCGGATCGACGGCGCGGGCTTTGTAGGGACGGAAGTCGGGCGTGTCGGTGAAGGCGTCCGATAGATCGCTGGCCAGCGCGTCGAACATGTTCAGTGGCGGCAGGCCGAGGATCTGGTAGAGCGTCCGGTGCATCGACAGAATCGTCGTGTGGCGGTGAGAGACGTAGCCCTTCTTGGCCCAGGGGCTGATGACGAGCATGACGCTACGCTGGGCGTCCACGTGATCGGGTTCGCCGCCGGCGTCGTCTTCTGTGACGAAAATCGCCATGTTCTTCCAGTAGGGGGTGTTCGAAAGGAACTCGACAATGCGGCCGAGAGCGAGGTCGTTATCGGCCATGTAGGAGGCCTGGTAGGGGTACCCTTTGTCCGGACGGCGGGCGGCGCCGTGATCGTTGCAGATGGCGATGTTGATGAAACTGGGGAACTTCTTCTTGCCGCTGAGGAAGCGTTCCTGAACGTCCTTCATGAACCAGTGGGCGCGGTATTGGTCGGGGATGTTGGTGTTGAAGATGGGGAAGTCGAAGCTGGTGTTGTCGAAGAGCACCTTCGGCATGGGCACGTTGACGACTTCGCGGGCGCCGGTTTTGTGGGAGTCGGGGCCTTCGACGACGCCGGGGAATTCAAAGCCTTCGCCGTAGTTGCGGAAGGTCACGCGGCGGCGGGCGAGGTGTTCCCACATGGAGCCGGCTTCGGGGTAGTCTTCTGGCATGAGAGAGCCGTTGGAACCCATGGCGTACCGGCGGCCGGGAGCGGTGCTCTTTTCGTTGAAGGTCCAGCCGAGGGTGTAGGTCATCTGCATGAGGTTGTTGGGCTGAACCCCGACCAGCCAGCGGTGGCCGACGCCGGAGGCTTCCGGTTCGAGGTAGAAGTTATCGCTGACGGTGAACTGGCGGGCGAGGGCGTTGTGGTTGACCATGACCGGGACGTTGGTGAGCGTAGGCTGGCCCTTCTCTTCGATGGTTTGGTTGAGGCCCCAGCGGAGGAGAGAGGGGTCGTGGCGGGCACCGGGAATGCGGTCGAAGATGGTGTCGAAGGTGTGGTTTTCTTTGGTGATGAAGACGACGTGGCGGATCTGCTTAGGAAGAGTAGGGGCGGTGAGGGGGGCGCGGTCCACCATGCCATTGTTTTCGAGGGTGCGGGCGGTCATGGCAGCGAGGGCGTTGTCGTCGGGGGTGTCGAGGATGGAGAGGACGCCGCGGAGGCGGAGGAACTCGCTTTTGGGGATGTTGGCGCCGCCGCTGGGGCCGTTGCCGAACCCTTTGAAACAGGTAACGGCGAGGCGGCGGCCATCGGGCGAGACGGCGACGCGGTAGGGGTACCAGGCGGTGGGGATGTGGCCGAGGACTTTCAGGGTAGTGGCGTCGAGGACGCCGATGGCGTTGATGCCGCTTTCGGCGACGTAGAGGCGGCGGCCATCGGGGGAGAGGGCCATGCCGCTGGGGCCAACGCCGCGGAGGCCGGCGACGAGGGGGCTGGGGACAATGCGGGAGCGGGTGGCGGATTTGGATTGGACGAGGTCGATGCGCTCGATCAGGTCGTTGTTGCCGTTGGCGACGTAGACGGAGTTGTCGCGGGCGGTGAGGAAGTTCGGCGCGGCGCCGCCGACGGTTTTGCCGTTGTCGGCCGGGGAGTGGATGAGCATGCCGGTTTTCCAGCGGGCGGCAACGCGGGGGGCGGCGGGGTTGGCGACGTCGACACTCCAGACGGAGAAGGCTTCGGGGACGGTGTCGTCGCCCAAGCCGGGGACTTTGCGGCCTTCGAACTCGACGCCGTTTTTGGCCTCCTTGCTGGGATAGCCGAAGGCGGGGCGGGTGAGGCCGCGCTTGTCGAATTTGTCGTCCTTGGGGGCTGGGATGGCGCTGTATTCGAAGAGGCCGATGTTGGCGACTAGTACGTTGGTGCCGGAAATGGCGAGGGCGTAGGGGTAGCGGCCGACGGGGACGGAGCCGACGGGGCGGCGCTGGGCGGTATCGACGACGGCGAGGCGGAAGTTTGTGACGTCGGCACAGTAGAGATGGCGGCCGTCGGCGGAGAGTTTGACGTCGACGGCGAAGGAGTCGTTGAACTTGTCGACGTTAAGGGAGATTTCGGCTTGGAGGGTGGCCGAGCGGGTGTCGTAGACGAAGACGGAGCCGCGTTCGCCGCTGGACCAGTAGAGGAGTGCGCCATCGGGGGAGAAGTCGGCGCCGCCGGCGTTGAGGTGGATGCGGCGGCCGTTGGCGGGTTTGGGCGGCGTGATCTCCTTGAGGGAGGGGGTGGGGGATTGCCAGTTGGAGACGAGCAGGCCGACGCCATCGGAGGGGACGAAGAGGAGGGCGCCATCGCGGGACATGGCCATGCCGTGAGGGAAGCGGGCCAACGGGGTGTGGGTGCCGGCGGGGCGGAGGAGGCGGCCGTTGGGGAGAATGGTGGTGCCGTTGGGATCGTGGACGGCGTAGGCGTCGCCGGCCGGGGCGTGGAGGTAGGGGCGGGGCTGTTGGGCCAGGGCGGTGAGGGCGGTTAGAAAGAGCGCGGTTCGCATTGCTTTCGCATGGTAGCAGGGGGAAGTGAATTTTGTATGTAGAGTGGGCCGAGGAGGAAGAGTCCGGTTTGATTCCAGGTATCATGCGATTGGGACTGGTGATGAAACGAATTCTGTACTTGATGGTGATGGGGACGCTGGTGGCGGTGGGGGCGGAGGTGCCGCGGACGTGGACGGAGCCGGCGGTGAAGGCGGCGGAGGTGCCGCTGGCCAAACCGAGCTATTCGCCGGTGCATATTTCCGAGCAGGCGTACTATGCGACTCCGGTGCGGACCATTTACAAGACGTATCCGGTTTATCACCCGAAGCGCGAGCCGGCGGGGTACGTGGAGTGGTTGAAACAGCAGGAACCGCAGGTGGCGTTTGATGCTTCGGCACTGAAGACCGACGCTGATTGGGTGCGGGCGGGAGAGATCATTTTCAACTCGCCGGTGTCGTTTGGGCCGGTGTTTTTCGGAGCGGCGGAGGTTCGGAATCCGGCGTTTTATGAGGAAACCGGGATGCCGGTGGCGAAAGACGGCACGATTCCGTTCGCGCGGTGGGTGGTTCGGAAAAAGGGGGAAGTGGAACTGGGGTCGATGGGTTGCAACACGTGCCATACGCGGGTGATGCCGGATGGGACCGTTGCGCCGGGGGCGCAGGGGAACAACCCGGCCGACCGGCAGGGGGCGTGGATGTTGCGGAGGGCGGCGAAGTTCGCGCCGCCAGGGGAGCTGTTGAAGCGCTTGCGGGAGTTTGGGAAGCAGTTTGAGGTGCCGGGGCTGGTGGACGATCCGAACCGGCGGGCGGCGCAGATGTCGCTGGATGAATTGATGGCGGCGGGGGAGGCGATTCCGGCCGGAGTGACGGCGCGGGCGCATACGAGCATGTTGTTGCCACCGCAGATTCCGGACATTATTGGCGTGCAAGAACGGCATTTTTTGGACCATACAGGGCTGGTTCGGCACAAAAGTGCAGGTGATTTGATGCGTTATACGACGCTGGTGCAGGACATGATCGGGCGGGCGCGGTATGGGGACGGGCCGGCTTCGACGCGCGTGGGGATGCGGTACAGCGATGAGCAGTTGTATGCGCTGGCGGTTTATATCTATTCGCTGCGGCCGCCGGAGAACCCGAACAAGTTTGCCGGGATCGCGGTGAAGGGGAAGACCGTTTTTGAGAAGGAGCGGTGCGGGCGGTGCCATACGGCGCCGTTGTATACAAACAACAAGTTGATCCCGGTGGAGGGGTTTACGGCGCCGGCGGGGGGAGAGGTTTCCTCAATGAAGGTAGGGACGGACCCACGGTATGCGTTGCAGTCGCGGAAGGGGACGGGGTATTACAAAGTGCCGTCGTTGAAGGGGTTATGGTACCGGGGGCCGTTGGTGCATCAGGGGTCGGTGGCGACGTTGGAGGAGTGGTTTGATCCGAAGCGGGTGAGCGCGGAGCATGTGCCGGGAGGGTATAAGGGGCCGGATGGGAAAGCGCGGGGGGTGAAGGGGCATGCGTTCGGGTTGAAGCTCTCCCCGGGGGACCGGGCGGCGTTGATTGCGTTTTTGCGGACGTTATAGGGGGTGAGTCCCAGGGCGCCGCTGGGCGCCCTGGGATGGGTGGTTCTACTGGAGGTTCAGGGTGACCGAGTTGGCGGCTTCGCCATCGACGGTCAGGACGAGTTGGACTTCGCCGCGGCCGCGGAGGCTCGCCGGGACTTCGATGTTGATCTGATCGAGGCCGACGACGCCTTGGGCTCCGACGAACGCCACCGGCGCCGACACGCCGCCGATGGTGCAGGTGACGTTATCGAGCGAGGTGCGCTTGCGGGCTCCGGTGCCGTAGAGTTCGATGAAGATGCGGTCCGTGCCCATGGCGATGGGGGCGGGTGTACAGACGCCGGCGGCGTTGCACTGGAACACGTTCACCGGGGACTGGGCCCCGGCCGGGGTGACGCGAAGGCCGAGGGCGGCGGGCACACCGGAGCCGTTCCCGTTGGCGGTAAAGATGCCGGGAGAAGCATTCTTGACGGCCACGGTGGCGGTGGAGACCAGGCCGCTGCCGGCGTAGGCGGTGACGGTTGCGTCGCCGGCGGCGGTGGCGGCGGGTACTTCAAAGTTCACCTGGCCCGGGGAGACGAAGTACAAGCGCCCGAGGCGATTCACGCCGGCGGAGTCCTGCACGGTGAGCGTGGTGCCGCCGAGGGTTTGGGAGAGGGTGGCCGAGGTGTTGACGACGACGGCTCCGGCCAGTTTGGCGCCGAACGTCGCCGCGATGCTCTCCGGGGCGACCGAGGTGCCTGCGTAGCTGGCGGCGGAGATTGTTTTAAGCGCCCCGGGGGCGGGTGGCTGGATTGGCACCGTTGTCCCATCGATGGAGAGCAGGAACTTGATGAGTTGGGCCCGCTGGGCGGCGCTTTGGAGGCCGTCGACGCCGCCGTTGCCATCGCTGCGGTGGGCTACGTTTTCCATGACGGCTTCGAGCGAGTTGACCGAGCCGTTGTGGAAGAACGTCTGCGGGAAGGCGTGGAGGCCGAGGAGGGTGGGCGGGTTGAAGCCGCCTGCCCCCAACGGCACCACGGCGGTGGCGCGGATTTCGTTGAATGCGTTGGCGTTGAAGGTATTCGTCGGGCGGAGCTCCGTCAGCAACTGGCCGGCGGCCAGAAGGCTTGCGTCGGGCGGGGCGGCCTGGCGGACGCGGGCGCTGGTCCATTGCGAGCCGCCGTGGCAGTTCTGGCAGCCGTTCTGGATGAAGAGCGCGCGGCCGGCGACGACGTCGGGATCGGTCTTCGATAGCGGAGAAATGGGCGTGCGGATGCCCTTGGCAATGTATTCCTTGATGGCGTCCCAGGCGTTCTGGCCGCGCACCTTGAGCTGCCGGCGGCCACCGTTAGCGGGGGCGAAGGCGGCGACGGTGGGTTCCGGCGTGACGCCATCGGCGCCGACGATCAAGCCGAGGCCACCGGAGGCGCCGCGGATATTGAGTTCGAAGTCCTCCTGTTCATCGAAGATGGCCGACCAGTTGAGGGCGCGAAGGATCTTGGCGTCGCCGGGGGCGAAATCGGCGTGCTGGGGAATGGTCCGGCGGGGGCCGGCGCCGAAGATCCAGACGACGTTATCGGACAAGCCGAACGGATGGCAGGAGCCGCAGGAGCCCCAACCGTTATTCGACATGCGGCCGGTGATGGCGGGTCCGCCGGTGGTGGCGGGATCGAAGTCGCCGATGGAGGTGTGATAGAGCTCCTTGCCGATGTGGAGGAGATCTTCGGCGGTGCCGGCGGCCGGGACGGGGGCCGAGGACATGGTGGCGATGACGCGTTCGGCGGCGCCGGTGAGGTCGATGACGGTGACGTCGCGCGAGACGTAGTTCATGACGTAGGCGGCGGTATCCGCGGCGTTGACAACGATGCCGCGGGGCTGTTTGCCGGTCGGAATCTGGAGGACTCGGGTGGAGTCCGTCGGGATGTTCTGGACGGTGGGAGCGCCGGTGGCGGGATCGATTTTCACCTTGACGGCGACGTTCGAGGCAGTGCTGATGACGTAGCCTTCGTCGGATTTGGTCTTGAAGGCCATGGCCCAGGGCTGGGTGACGAAGCGCCGGGGGAGACCGGTCTGCTTGATGACGGCGGAGTGCAGGTTGATGGTGCGGTTGGCGTCGGCGCGGGCGGAGAGGTTGATGACGCTTAAGAGCGCCTGGGTGTTGACGTCGAAGCGGGTGGGGCCGTTGGGGGAGGCACCGGTATTGGGGACGAAGGCGAAGCGGCCGCGGATGGCGATGTTGTTGAGCTGATTGGGGTAAGCGCCGGTGACGAATTTGAAATCGGCGGCTACGGGGGCGGCGGGCGGGGCGATGCGTTTCAGAGCGTCGCCTGCGGCTTCGAAGCCGGTATCGGCGACGGGGTTCAGGACGATTTCGCCCGTGACGGTATCGGAGGCGACCGAAATAGCGGTGACGCGGCCGTTTTTGGCGTCGTCGGACCCGTCGATCTTGTCGGGGGCGGAGGGCAGGGCGAGAAACTGGGTGACGTAGACGGTCTCGACGCTATCGTCGCCGGCGCCGGCGTTGGTGATGGCGATGCCGCGGGGTTCGAAGCCGACGTTGGTGATCGTCTTGGTGACGCGGAGGTTGGCGGTGTCGATGACGGAGACGCTGTTGGAGCGGGCGTTGGCAACGTAGAGCTTTGTGGCGGCGGGGGTGAGGGCGAGGCCGTAGGGTTCAGTGCCCACGGGAATGGTGGCGAGGATGGAGTAGTCCTGGGTGGTCCGGTCGATTTTGACGACGCTGACGGTACCGCTGACGGTGTTAGCGACGTAGGCGCGGGTGCCATCGAGGTTGAGGGCGACGCTATTGGGTTCGGTGCCGACCTGGACGACGGCGAAGCGCTGGTTGGTGCCGGGACGGGTGTCGAAGAGTCTGATGGAGTTATTGTCCGGATTCACCGAGGCCAAGACGCTGCCATCGGCATTGAGGGCGAGGGTCTGAGAACTGGTGGGTCCGGCGAAACGGGTTTCCCCGGCGGCGCGGACGATGGTGGGGTTCCGGTGGATATAGGTCGTCAGCGCGAGGAGCGGTATAGATAGGATCGCTATGTGTCTTTTGAGCATGGAGGCCCTCCTTTTGGGGTTTGTCAGCCTTACCAATGTAACGGGACTCTGCCCCGAAAGTTCTCAGCGATTGGTAAGCATTTGGTAAACACGTGTTTTGCCTATCGGAGCTATAGGTGAGAAGTTGCAGGCGTTCGGGATAGATTGGCATCTGACCAATCATGAAGAGAATCCTTCAATCGTTTTTCCCCGCTATGGCGGTGGGCATGCTGGCGACGGCGCAGGCGCCGAAGCCGAATCAGTTCTGGTGGCCGGAGAAGCTGGATTTGTCGCCGTTGCGGCAGAATTCGGCGGAGTCGAACCCGTATGGGAAGGACTTCAACTACGCCAAGGCGTTTGCGACGTTTGATTTGAAGGCCGTCAAGCAGGACATCAACAAGACGTTGACGACCTCGCAGCCCTGGTGGCCGGCCGACTATGGCAACTACGGGCCGTTCTTCATCCGCATGGCGTGGCATAGCGCGGGGACATATCGTACTTTGGATGGGCGCGGCGGCGCCGACGGCGGGCAGCAGCGGTTCGACCCATTGAACAGCTGGCCCGACAACGGGAACCTGGACAAGGCGCGGCGCCTGCTGTGGCCGGTGAAACAGAAGTACGGGCAGAAGCTTTCCTGGGGCGACTTGATGGTGCTGGCTGGGAACGTGGCCATGGAGAACATGGGCTTCAAGACCTTCGGCTTTGCCGGCGGCCGCGCCGATGACTGGGAACCGGAGTTGGTTTACTGGGGACCGGAAAAGAAGTTCATGGGCGACGAGCGCTACACCGGGGACCGGAAGCTGCAGAAGCCGCTGGCGGCGGTGCAGATGGGGCTGATCTACGTGAATCCGGAAGGGCCGAATGGGAACCCGGATCCGCTGGCGGCGGCGAAGGACATTCGCGAGACGTTTGGCCGGATGGCGATGAATGACGAAGAGACGCTGGCGCTGATTGCCGGTGGGCACACGTTTGGAAAAGCCCACGGGGCGCATGCGCCGGACAAGTGCGTGGGCGTGGAGCCCGCGGCTGGGGGCGTGGAAAAGCAGGGGATGGGTTGGGAGAACAAGTGCGGGAAGGGGAACGGCGTTGACACGGTGACGAGCGGACTGGAAGGCGCGTGGACGTCGACACCGGCGAAGTTTTCGTCGCAGTATCTGGAGAACCTGTTTGCCTACGAATGGGTGAAGACGAAGAGCCCGGCGGGAGCGACGCAGTGGATTCCGGCGAACAACGCGGCGGCCAACCTGGTGCCGGATGCGCACGACCCGGCGAAGCGGCACGCGCCGATCATGTTCACCACCGACCTGGCGCTGAAGATGGACCCGAGTTATAAGGCCATAGCGATGCGGTTCCGGGAGCATCCGGAGCAGTTCCAGCTGGCGTTTGCCAAGGCCTGGTTCAAGCTAACGCATCGGGATATGGGTCCGCGGGCGCGCTACATCGGCGCGGATGTGCCGAAGGAAGATCTGATCTGGCAGGATCCGTTGCCGAAGGCGACTTTCAAGGCTTTGGACGCGAAGGACGTGGCTACGTTGAAGGCGAAGATTCTGGCGTCGGGTTTGACGGTGCCGGAGTTGGTGCGGACGGCGTGGGCTTCGGCGGCTTCGTTCCGCGGGACAGATATGCGGGGCGGGGCGAATGGGGCGCGGTTGCGGTTGGCGCCGCAGAAGGATTGGGCAGTGAACAATCCGGCTGAGGTGGCGAAGGTGGTGGCGAAGCTGGAGACGATCCAGCAGGTGTTCAAGAGAGTCTCGCTGGCGGACCTGATTGTGCTGGGCGGCACGGCGGCGATTGAGCAGGCAGCGAAGGCGGCGGGGACTCCGGTGCAGGTGCCGTTTGCGGCGGGCCGGGTGGACGCGACGCAGGCGCAGACGGATGCTTCGACGTTCGCGGTACTGGAACCGGTGGCGGATGGGTTCCGGAATTACTATAACGCCGGGGCTGCGCAGGCACCGGCGGAGATGTTGGTGGACCGGGCGAAGCTGTTGACGCTGACGGTGCCGGAGATGACGGCGCTGGTGGGCGGCATGCGGGTATTGAACGCCAATACGGGTGCAGCGGCACACGGGGTGTTCACTGATAAGGCCGGTGTTTTGAAGAACGACTTCTTTGTAAACCTGCTGGACATGTCGACGAAGTGGGAGAAGGCGGGTACGGAAGGGATTTACGAGGGCAAGGACCGGGCGACGGGCAAGGTGAAGTGGACGGCGACGCCGGTGGATCTGGTGTTCGGCTCCAATTCGGAACTGCGCGCCATTTCCGAGGTGTATGCCTCGGCCGACGGGCAGGAAAAGTTCGTTCGGGACTTTGCCAAAGCCTGGGCTAAGGTGATGAATCTGGACCGGTTCGACCTGCGCTAACCGGGACGAGCGGCCGTTGGCTGGGTTAACGCCAATCCCACGGGCGGCCGCACATTTCCACCAGTTCGCGATAGGTTTTTGCGCCGCCGATGGCCTCATCGGCGGCGCTTTTATTTTGAACTTGATCGTAGCCGAGGGTGGTGGCTTTGAGTGTGGCTTTGGCTTTGTCGAGGCTGGGGGTGCCTTTGGATTTCAGTTGCAGGAAGATGCGGTAGGACTTGGTACCCATGTTGAGGAAACCGGATTGGTTGTCGAAATCGGTGACTTTGAGGATGGCGTATTGGACACCGGCGGAATCGAGGATGGTGTAGAGAGTGTAGGCGATTCCGGTGGCGGCTCTGGTGGTGGTGAGGGCTGATTCGTCTTTGTAGACTTTCAGCTTGTCTTCGGTAAAAAGGAGGACGGGGTAGACCAGGGGGGCGGAGGTGCCAGGAGCCGCGGGAGGTTTGGGAGCGCAGCCGGTTAACAGAGAAAAAAGGAGCCCGAGTTTCACGATGGTGAGGCCGAAGCGCAGCGTGCCGGACATGGGGCAAGTGTAGCGCGGGGGAGCGGCGGTGTTGCATCCGACAGGATCTTTATTGATCCCATCGTTCCATGCGATTTTGCCAGCGCGGGTTCCTCATGGATATGCGTGAGGGCCAGTGTCGGTTCGATGGGCGTATCGGGAGACGGTCCCGCACCGAATAGAGCACTTAGGAGTTTCTCACTGCGTACTTTCTCCCAACAATTTCCTGGGGATATTGCATTCGGTCACGCCGCAGTTTGCAGGCTCGTTTTCACAGAACGGAGTGATCGGAATTCCCGCGGGCGTGC
>CAMATG010000013.1 GCA_945860645.1 Candidatus Sulfopaludibacter sp. SbA3
CCGCACCACAATCTGCGACACATGCATCGGTAGCCCATCCCGATCCATCACACGAATTCCCAGCAGCCGCTTCCCCACCGTCTGCCCCTGCCAAAGCCACTCGCACAAAATCCCATACCCCAGCGACACCACGAAATACATCACCGTCGCCAACCCCTGCGCCGCGTCCGCGCTGAACGCCCCCAACACCGCCATCGCCTTCTGCACCAGCCCGCCCGCCACCATCACAATCGCCAGGTCCACCCACAACGCCAACAACCGCGGCACCGGCCCCGCCAGCGGTAACGAAAACGCCATCCCCTCCGGCGTCTGCAACTCCAACAACGGCTCGTTATAGAGCGCTTTCATTCGCCCCTCCCCGCCACAGGAACAGCGTCAACGCCCCCAACTGCACCACGCCAAACGCGATCTTCAACGCATGCGGAACCACCGGCTCGTGATACTGCGAAAAGAACGACTCCACAATCCCCGCCCACACCAGCAACACCGCCACCCCGCCCGCCATCGTCACCATATCCGGCAACACCGCCCGCAACCGCAGCCGCCTCGGCAACCGGTTCCCCCAGCCAATCAACGCGTGCCCCAACACCAGCCCCGCCTGCCCCGCCAGCAAAATGGCCGGAATCTCCACCGACCCGTGCGGCAAAATCCACCCCATCAAAAACACCAACTGCCCATCGACGATGTAATCCAGCGCCACCGCGCCCAGAATCACGCCGTTATAAAACAGCATCACAATCGTCCCCAACCCCCACGTCATCCCCAGCCCTAGCGTGAAAAACGCCACCCGCGTGTTATGCGTCATCAAGTCGGCTGAAAACCGCCCCCGCGCCTGCGAAATTTTCTTCCCCTGGTCCTCCATCTCCTTCTTTACCCGCTCGGTCGGCGTCTGCTGCCCGTGCCCGAATGGCAACAACGCTCCCTTCGCCGTCGGGTCAATCCGCAACGCCACCGCGCCAAACAAACAGCCCACCAGGAACAGCCCCACGCTCAACACGCCCGCCATCGCGTGCCGCCGCACCGCCGCCGGAAACGCCGCCGTAAACCACTGCCACCACCGCCCCCGGCTCTTCTCTTTCCCGCGCACGTAAATCCGCGCATAACTCCGCGCCACGAGCTGTTCCAAATACCCCCGCAACTCGCGCTCCGCCGTCAAATGCCGCACCTCCGCCAAGTGCGCCGACGTCTGCTGATACAGCCGGTAGAACTGCTCCGTCCGCGCCAGATCCCACGCCGGATCCGGGTCATTCTCCAGATAATCCAGATCCTTCTCCAGCGCCGTCCACACGGGCCGCGCCGTCTCCAGAAATCGCTGCAGGTCCAGGATCATAGCAGTTGCCTCTGCTTTACCTCGTCGTAGAGCGACAACACCTTCGCCGCCAGCGCCCCCGGCTCCACCATGTGGAACCGCACGCCATGCGTCCGCAACGACATCTCCAACTCCCGCAGCGCCCGCCACTGCAAATGCCCCGCCAATCCCGCGTACAAGTCGGCGTCCTCCGACGCCAGCACCGGCGCCACCCCGCCTGGCTGCAGCATCACCACATACGGCAAATGCCGCTGCCCCAACAGCGTCGCGGCTTTGTCCAGGCTCAACGCCGCCGAAGGCTCATCCAGTGCCGTCAACAAAAACAACAACGACCGCTTCGGCACACGCGTCCGCAGGAACGCCGCCAGCTCAAAGAAGTCCGCCGGCACCGGCTCCGGCTGCGCGTCGAACATCGCCTGCCGGCACGCCGCGTAGTGCGCCTTCCCGTTCCGCGCCCGCAGGAATCGCGACACCTCCCGGTGAAACAGAATCACGCCAAACCGGTCTCCGCGCTGCTCCGCCGCCGTGCCCAACAACAGCGCCACCCGCAAGTATTCATCCAGCGCCGAGTTGTCCCCGAACCGCCGCGCCATCAGCCGGCTCACGTCCACCACGGCGTAGATCTCCTGCATCCGCTCCGTCTGAAAAACCTTCGTGATCGGCACCCGCCGCCGCGCCGTCGCCTTCCAGTGAATCTCGTCGTACCCGTCCCCCGCCGTGTACTCGCGCAGCTTCTCAAACTCCCGCCCCTTGCCCACCTGCCGCATCAGCCGCGCGCCCATCTGCCCCCGCACCCGCGCCAACAAACTCCCGTATTTCCCCGCGTCCGGAAATACCTTCACTTCCAATCCCAACGCCAACCCGCGCCCGCACTCCCACAGCCCCAGCGGCGACCGCACCGCCACATACAACTTCTCCAACGGATACCGCCCGCGCTCCCGCGGCGTCATCCGCCACGTCAACGCATACTCCGCGTCGCCCGCGCGCAACCCCAACCCAATCTCCTCCGCCGCGCAATCAAACGACGGCGGCAACGCCAACCCCGCCATCGCCTTCCCGGCCAACGCCACCGGCTTCCGCAGATGCACCGTCAACCCCGCCTCCCGCGCCTGCGCCATCTGCCCGTCATCGTCGGAAAACGCCGACATCCCCTCCAGCCGCCCACGCCCGAACCACGCGTCCACCGCGCACACCACCGCCAACAAAAACACCGCCAACGCCACCAACGGCAATAACTCCGGCCACACCGCCGCGCCGATTCCCAGTGGCGCCGAACAGAGCCCCACGAGCCAAACCAGCGCTGGCGCCGGCCGTATCATGCCGGAACCGGTACACTCGCCAACACGCGCTTCACCGCTTCCTCCACCGTCAAGCCCTCCACTTCAAACTCCGGCCGCAGAATCAGCCGGTGCTCCAGCACCGCCGGCGCCATGAGCTTTACATCGTCGGGCGTCACAAAATCCCGCATCGACATCGCCGCGTTCGCCCGCGCCGCCGCCAGCAGCGATTGCGTCGCCCGCGGCCCCGCGCCGACAAGCACACTCTCCTCCTGCCGCGTCCGCCGCACCACGTCCAGCACATACCCAACCAGCTCTTCCCGCATCCGCACCTGCGCCAACGCCCCGCGCAGCGCCCCCAGCCATTCGCCCGAAAGCAACGCCCGCACTCCGCCCTCCGCCAAACGCTTCTCCGGCGCGTCCCCGGCCAGCATCCGCCGCGCCAGTTCCAACTCCGTGTCCCGCCCCGGCAGCGGCATCCGGATCTTCATCATGAACCGGTCCTTCTGCGCCTCCGCCAGCGGATAGGTGCCCTCAAATTCAATCGGGTTCTGCGTCGCAAACACCGTGAATCCCGCCGGCAGTTTGTACGTCTCCCGGTCCATCGTCACCTGCCGCTCCTGCATCGCCTCCAGCAGCGCGGACTGCGTCTTCGCCGGCGCGCGGTTGATCTCGTCGGCCAGCACATAATCGGCAAAAATCGGTCCCGGCGCAAACGTGAACTCGTTCTTCTGCAGGTTGAAAATGCTCGTGCCCGTAATATCGGCGGGCATCAAATCAGGCGTGAACTGAATGCGCTGAAAACTGCCGCCCAGCACCACCGCCAGCGTCCGCGCGAGCAGCGTCTTCGCCACGCCCGGCACGCCCTCCAGCAGCGCGTGCTGCCCGCACAGAATGGCGATCAGCGCGCGGTCCACCGCCTCTTCCTGCCCAATCACCACCTGGTGAATCTCCGCCCTGACCACCGTCAGCGCCTGCTGCATCTGTTCCAAGTTCATGCCGATCCCTTTCGCAGCCGCACGGCCGCCTGCAACGCAACGTATCCCTGCCGCAAATCCTTCAACCCGCGCGCGTGTTCCAACGCCGCGTCCATCTCTTCCGCCCGCCCCCTGTGCCACGACGGCAACAACGGCCACGCCCGCTTCCATTCGCCCACCAGCGTTTCCAGCAGCTTCCCGCGCGGCACCCTCTGCGCCAGAAGCGTGCGCAACGAAGCCGCCGGCTGCGGCGCCATCCCGGCCGACACCGGCTCCCGCGCCGGCATCAGCGAAACCGAGTTCCGCCACACAAACAACAGCGCCGCCCCCAGCATCAGCGCAATCGCCGGAAACAGCCGGTATCGCCGCAACAACACGCCCACCCCGCCCGATTCCGTCACGCCCAGATGCGACTCATCAAACACCACCGGCAGCCCCGCGCCAAACAGCCGCGCCACCAGCTCCGTGTTCCGCTTCTCCTGCAACTCCCCGTTCCGCAACGCCGACCCATCGGCCAAAAACAACACCCGCCCCTTCTCCGCCAACCGGCACCGCTCCCGCTCGCCAATCAAACACTTCCACTCTTCCGCCCGCAACTCCACCTCGCCCCGCCCCGCCGACACAAAGCCCAGTTTCTCCGTCCGCAGTGCGGACTTCCCCCGCGACGGCACGGCCGCCACCAGCAGCGTCCCGCCCGCGCTCAACAGCCGCTCCACGTCTTTCGTATCGGCCAGCATCAATGGGGACGCCCCCATCGCCACATACAGCGCCTTCGATGGTTTCGCCTCTTTCCAAGGTTCATAACTCCGCGAAACCGTCACCCCCGCCATCCGCCCCAACGCCAGATACAGCACCTTCGTCCCCAGCGGATCGGACCGCATCGTCGACCACTCCGGGTACACATCCCCCTGCGCCATCGATTGCATCATCCGCGGAATCAGCAGCGCCACAAACCCGGCAATCAGCACGAAAGGAGCCAGCTTACGCATTGCGACGCATCTCCTCCCACGTCATCCGCAGCGCCTGATAGCTCTCCGCCCCCGCCGCGCCAAACCCGTACCAAACGCCCTCATACTGCCGCAGCCCCGTCCCAAATCCCTCCAACGCCACCGGCACATCGCGCAGCCGCCGCGCCAGCTCCCGCCCATATTCCATCCCCGTTTTCGCCGGCTGCAAAGTGACAAGCCCCTTCTCGCCCAAATACCGCAACCCCGCCAAATGCAGCGCCCGCATCGCCAGCCGGAAGTCGCCTTCGGCCGCGAACCGGTCGGCCATCCGCAACCACTCGTCTTCCACCAGTTGCTCCGCCGAAACGTTCTCGTCCTCCAGGTTCACCGCTGGCGCCACAGCCACCACCGCCGCCGTCGCGGCCTTCTTCTTTTCCTTCCGTCGCGTAAGCAGAATCATCACCAGGCACCCGGCGGCGATCACCGCCGCCCCGATCATCGCCCATCGCAACAACTGCGCGTTCACGCTCCACTTCGGTGCGTTCAAATCGACATTCGGCAGGTCGTCTGGAAACATCTTTTTGTAGAACTCGTAGAGCCATTGGACCCACTTCCCCAGCGCTTGAAACAGCCCGCGCAGCCACGCCCCGTCGCCGGTTTCGCCATCAGCCTTCGGCATCTTCCAGGCAAACTCGGAGTCCCGCAAAACATCGTCAATCTGCCGGTCCAGCGTCACTTTGTCCAACGGCTTTTCCTGCGCCGCCACCGGCCCCACCGCGCCCAGCAACAACAGTCCCACCATCACACCCGCCGCCATCCGCCGCAGCGCCCCGCGCAGATCCTCGCCGCCCCGCGCCGCCTGCGCATAAAACGCCCGCACCGCGGCCAGCGCGCCCGCCACCGGCTCCAGCGTCGCGAAGGCGATCAGCATCGTCACCAGCACCGTACTCAGGTTCATCATCCGCCCGGCCAGCCGCACAATCTCCGTCTGCAATCCGAAGAACGACTTCAGCAACATCGGCACCACAATCCACAGCACCAGCAGGTTCACGAACAACAGAATCCACAGCAGCGTCAGAATCAGCAACGCCATCGCATGCGCCCGCGTATCGGCCCGGCCCAACCGCCACGCCTCCCCCACAAATCCGCGCTCCCGTTCCAATGCCGACAGTCCCACGTTCCGCAAAAACGCCGCCACCCAAGGGAAGGGAACAATGGCAACGCTCGCCACGATCAGCCCCGGCATCCGCAGCGGCTGCCACGCCGCCTGCACCAGGGCCAACCGCGCCAGCGCGCTCCACCGCGGCGTCGTAACCGCGTCCCCGCGCAACACCTGCAGGCAGTCCCGGCTAAATACCCCCTGCGCCACATGCTTGGCCACATACAGCCCGGCCAGCAAAAAACTCATCCCCACAATCCGCTCGGCCCCGTACGCGCTCCGCGTCATCTCCAGCAGAAAATCAATCAGCACCCACGTAAACGGCAGCGTCCCGCACAGCCACAGAATCCAGCTCCGCGCGGGCAACTCGCGCAGCAGCCCGGTGGCCTCTTCCAACATCCACACGCCGCCCGGCTTCACTCGTCCACCCCGCGCGACCACGCCGGCGGCGCCTGTTGCAGCACGTAACCCACCGTGTAGAACCACACGAACGCCACCGCCAATCCCACCACCGCCGCCGCCGCCCACAGCAGCCACCGCGTCCCCGCTGGTGCAGTGGGCGCCGCCGTCCGCGCCGATAAACACTGCACGCACAGCAGCCGCCCGTCATGCTCCGTCACGCACTCCCGGCAGTAGAATCGCCGGCACTCCGGGCACCGGCTCACCGCCTCCCTCTGCGCGTGCGCCCAGCACCGTTGGCGCGCCAGCGTCTCCGTCACGCCTTACTCCCGCGCGTGGCCAACAACAGGATCCACCCGGCCAGCCCCGCCACCGCATGCCACGCCGCCCGGCCCACCGTCTGCTCCTTCATCCACAGCCACTCCACGTCCTCCGGCCGCACGCCCCCGCGGCTCACCGCCTCCACAAAACCGCCCAACGATTTCACCGCCGAATACGCCAGCACGCCGCCATCGGCCAGCGCCAACACCAGCACCACCAGGCTCACCGTCGTCATCAACAATCCCGTAGCGCGCCAGCGCAACGCCGCCATCACCGCCATCAGCACCTCGGCAAACAGCAGCGTCGCGGAGAAGCCCAGCCCCGTGTCCATCTTGTTACCGAAGTAGAAACCCGCCAGCAGCAGCGCATGCAGCAACATCATGCCGAAGAAGACGTGCAGCAGCAGCGGCGTATTCTGCGGCGGCGCCACCACCACCGGCGCCGCCGGCATATCCACCACTGTCAGTCCATCCGGCGCCAGTCGCCCCTGCGCGCCCTCGGCCAACTGCCGCAACTCCGGCAGCACCGCCCGCGCCTGCGCCATCGTCTTCACGGCCTCGAGCGTAATCGTGCTCACCGCCGAGTGCAGCACCAGCCGGCAGCGCGGCCCCCGCGCCAGATACAAAATCGCCCAAACGAAAATGATCCCCGGCAATAGCGCCCACAGCTTCCACGCGCCACGTGGCGTCAGCACCAGCACCAGTGTCAGAAACGCGGAGATCCCCAGCCAGCACGCCCGCCACATGTTCCACAGCGGAAACTCCGTCAGCACAAACGCCTGAATATCGCGCAACCGGAAGCGCGCGTAGCGATCGGAAAATCGCGACGAATTCACGTACAGCAGCGCGTCGCCTTCCAGCCACAACTCCGCGTACCGCATCGGCCCCCACTCGCGCGGCAACAGCAATCGGCGGTCCGTCATCGCGTCACCCCGCGCCCGCTGGTCAGCGGAATCACCCAGGCAACAATCCAAATCACCGCCGCCACCTGCAGCGCCGCGATGAACAGAGTCAGCCACAACCGCCAGCGGCTCCGCGGGAAGACCGGCGATGGCGCATTCCAGAACTTGAAGGCGAAGAACAGCGCGGCGGGCGTCGTCACGATCGGCAGCCAGCACAGCAACATCGGTAGCGTCACCAGGCCCAGGGCAACCGAATCGTAGTTCACCCGCTCATGCAACGCCGGTGTTTCCTGGCGCTCAAAACACGTGGGACACAAGTGGCCGCCCGCCCCCGCGTCCAGGTCGCACAGCGCGCACAGAAACCGCCCGCACGCATCGCAATGCGCCACGGCGCGGTTGGCCGCGTGGTTATAACAACTGGCTTCTTCGCCCGTTACCACGCGCTCCGGCAGCGCCGGCTTCGGCGGCCGTAGCGCTACCGGGAACACCGTCACCGCCACCTCGCGCGAACACATGGGGCAGGGAAGCGCGAACTCCTGGTTCCAGTTTGTGGGTGGAATCCGCGCCGAACACGCGCCGCATACGACGTAGCCCATCCATCAGCTCCCGGTCACCACACGCGTATCGCAAACCCGGTCGTGCAGCGCGCGCTTCTCCTCGTCCCACCCGGCCATCATGTAGCCGATGTAGAGCGTGAACGCGCTCAGCATATGCGCGAAGTATCGGCCCACGGCCAGGCTCCACGTCATCGGCCCGCCGCGCGCGCGGATCACCTTCAGGCCCACAATCATCTTCCCTGGCGTGGCGCCCTTGTTCACCAGGAACCAGGCCTCGTAATAGGCCGCCGCCGCCAGACTCAGCACCACCGCCAGCGCCATCGTTCCCACCAGCCACGGCAGGTCCGGCCCCTTCTGCTTGTCCATGCGGGCCACCACAACGAACATCGGAATCTGGAACACGTAGCCGGCAATCGAAGTGATGGTGTTGTCGATCATCCGCGCCACCAGCCGGATCCAGAATCCCGCGTACGGCTTGGCCGCCGCCAATGGCGCCAGCCCCTCCCGCATCCGCTGCAGCACCATTGCCTTGCACCCGGCGCACACCAGCCCGCCCGCTAGCGGAATCATGTGTTCCTGCGGGAAACGCTGCTTGCACTGCTGGCACGGCTCAGTGGGCACCGGCGGCGCCAACGTGCTGAACGGCGCCCATTGCTCCATCCCCGCGCGCCATACCAGCGTCGACGCGGTCACCGCGCCCGCCATCGCCAACCGTTGCAGCTCAGCATCCTCTACCGGCCCCGCCTGCTGCCCGTTCACTGCGTAGTACCAGCTCATTCGGGAGCCTTTAGTTTACTCCTTTGGCAACACGGGCCGGACGAAATCCGGCGCCGCGTCGCCCCAGATGTGATGTTGGAACCACTCCAGATTGTGCCGCATCACCGCCCGCATCGATTTCGGTTTCGTAATCCCGTGCCCATAGCCCTTGTACACAATCAGCTCCACCGGTACGCCCCGGTCCTCTAGCCCCTGCCGCAGCTCGTAGGCATTCGCAATCGGCACGCGCCGGTCCAACTCGCCGTGCTGAATCAGCGTTGGCGTGCGGGCCTTGTGGATGTAGGTCATCGGCGAGGTCTTCTGATAGATCGCCGGATCGTCCGCCGGGTCGTCGCCCAGATACTGCATCGTGAACGGCGTGATGTCGGTGTTGTAGTAGTACGTCGCCCAATTGGAAATCCCCGCGCCGACGGAAACCGCTGCGAACTTCGTCGAACTCGCCGTCAAAAACGCCGAGATATACCCGCCCTGGCTCCACCCCATCACGCCCACTTTCTTCTCGTCCACCCAGCCCTTGGCCACCAAATTATCGACGCCGCTCTCCACGTCCCATGCATCGCCCACGCCCAGATTCCGCACGTTCAACTGTCGGAACTTTTCGCCATATCCCGCGCTGCCGCGATAGTTCACGCGCAGGATCACCGCCCCGCGCGCGGCCCAGATGTCGGTGGGATAGTAACGCCCGCCGCTCACCTTCTGCGGTGTATCAATCCCCGTCGGCCCGCCATGGATCACGCACAGCAGCGGATACTTCTTCGACGCATCGAACCCCGCCGGCCGCGTCAACACGCCCTCAATCTCCGCGCCGTCGCGGCTCTTCCACGAGATCACTTCGCTCGTGGGCAGCGTCCAGTCCTTCACCTGTGCCGATAGATCGGTCAGCTTCCGCGGCGCCCATTTCCCCAACTCCGTCACAAAAATCTCCCCCACATGCTCCGCCGTCGCAATGGTCAACGCTGCCATCCGCCCATCCTTCGTCATCGTGAAATCCGAGCCCGCCGGCCCCAGCGAAACCCGCGTAATCTTCCCCGAAGCCACGTCCGCCCGGAACACCTGCGCCTGCGTCCGCTGCATGCCCGTAAAATAGATCCCATCCGCGCGCCAGTCCACAATCGACGGCTGCTCATCAAACGCATCGCTCACCGACCGCACCGCGCCGCCCTCCGCCGAAACCACCGCGATCCGCGAATTGGCGTGGAAAAACTTCGGATTCCCCATCGCCGAACGGAACGCGATCCACTTCCCATCGGGCGACCACACCGGCCCCGAATCCGGCCCCGGCATATCGACAATCTTCTTCACCGCATCGCCCGCCAGCGTCAGAACGTAAATATCGGAAGTCCCGCTCTGCACCAGGTCCGGATTCTTCGTCGCGCTGAAGGCGATGCGCTGCGAGTCCGGAGCCCACGCAACCCCACCCACCGAGTACGCCTGCCCCTTCGTCCGCTGCGTCCCCGCCACCGGCGCCCGCAGCGCCTCGGCTACCGCCACCGTCCAAAGGTGCGAATGCAAGTAATCCCGCCGCACCACTTCAAACTCGCCCAGCTGCTTCTTCCGGTCCTCCGGCCGCTTCTCCGCGGCTGTATAGGCAATCTGCTTCCCGTCGGGCGACCACTCAAACCCCTGTACACCGGTCTCCGATTTCGTCAGCGCCACCGCCTCGCCGCCATCCGGCCGCAGCACGAACACCTGCGCCTTCCCGCCCTCGCCCTCCCGGGTAAACCCGAGCCACTTCCCATCGGGCGACCACGCCGCCCCGCCCTCCGATTTCTTCCCCCGCGTCAACTGCCGTGCCCCGCCCCCGCCGGTTTCCGCCAGCCACAGGTGCGTCACAAACGCGTCCTGCTCCCAATCGGTTTCGCTCACGCTGTAGACCACATATTTGCCATCCGGCGAAATCGCCGCGCCCCGCGCCGTCTTCAGATTCAACAAGTCGTCGATCGTGGGAACACCGGCGACCAGCGTGGCGCAAGCAAGCAGAAGTCCAGGAATCAGTCGCATCTAACCCTTCAGTGTAGAGGTATACTGAGCAAAATCGTGTTTACCGCCTATGACTGAGCCGGAAGATATAACGGAACTGTTACACCGCTTCCAGGCGGGCGATGAGGACGCGCAGTCGCAACTCATCAACGCCGTGCATGACGAACTGCGCCAAATCGCCGCCCGCTACATGCGCCGCGAAAAAGGCGACCACACCTTGCAAACCACCGCCCTGGTTAACGAAGCCTACATGAAGCTGGTGAATCTGAAGATCGCCAACTGGCAGGACCGCGCCCACTTCTACGCCGTCGCAGCGCGCGTCATGCGCCGCATCCTGGTTGACCACGCCCGCAAGCACATCGCCGGCAAACGAGGCGGCGGCATCGACATTCTGCCCCTCAACGAAGGCATCGTTTTTACACCCGGCCGCAGCAGTCAAATCGTTCAACTCGATGAAGCGCTCTCCCGTCTCAACGAAACCGACGAGCGAGCCGCCAAGGTCATCGAACTGCGCTTCTTCGGTGGCCTGTCTGTCGAAGAATGCGCCGAGGTAATGGCCATCTCGCCGCGCACCGTCAAGCGCGAGTGGATGTTCGCCCGCGCCTGGCTGCGCACCGAATTCGGCCTCGGACCCGAAGAAGATGCGGCGGCTGTTTAGCTGCGCGTTGTTGCTAACGTCGCTCTCCGGTCAGCCCCCGGCCACGCGCGACCTGTTTCCGGAACCGCCCGTGTGCCGGCTTCCCGCAAAGGAAGTCCGCGTTGGCAGGGCTATCTTCCAAGTCTTCCCCGACGCCAAATCCGGCAAGGAACTCTTCCGCATCCGGATTGGCGGACTCTACGGAAAGGAGTGGCTGAAGTGGTGGACATACGGCGTGCAAAACTGCGGCGACTTCAACCGCGACGGTGTGCTCGATTATACGTGGTACGGGGGTGACGATACCTCGCTGGGACACTACCTGATCCTCTCCTCACCAGCCGGTCATCGGATTATCGATATCGAAAAGACATTCCAACAGGCGTGGACTCGGCAATATGCCGGCAAGGCGCCCGCTATCGGCCACGTCGGTGACGGCTACTGGCTTCACCGTGTCACCTTCCACTGGTCGCCCACCGAAATGCGTATATCCGCCGAACTGGCGCCCTACGGTCCGGGTAAGTCCGTTCTCCTGGAGACGGTCCTCCAGTGAAGCTCTACGTCCTCCTCCTCGCCGCCCCCCAACTCTCGGTCAACTTTGCCAGAGATTCCGGCCGTATCGATGACTACATGGTCGAATGCCGCTACAACGAAGCCATCACACTTCTCAATACCTTGCTGCGCCTCGCGGACTCCTCGAGCCAGCAATACGAAATCGTCCCCCTCCTCGTAAAGTCTGTCACGCTCGCCGTGGAAATCGGACGCCTCGACGAAGCCGAGCGAGAACTGGCCGCCGCCGCCGTCGCCGCCCGCGAACAATTCCCAAGTCGCTCCGCCGCGATCGCCCGCGAACGCGCCGCCCTCCTTCTCGCCAAGCGCGATTTCCCGCAGGCCCGCGCCGCTGCCCACAACGCCGTCAAGCTCTCCCGCCAGTCCGGCTACTACAAGATTCGCATCGCCTACGCCCAGAGCCTGGAAGCCCTCGCCGCGCTGGAGTTGAACGATACTGAGGCCGCTGCGAAGCTCATGCAGGAGGCCCTCAAATCGGTCCCGAAGAAGACATCCAAACAGTACTTCCACGCTCCCCGCATCCTCTACGCCGCCGCGCGCGTCGCCTCCCACCAAGGCGATCACGCCACCGCCGAGGCCCACTGCCGCCGCGGCCTCGCCATGCACCCCGCCGCCCGCGACGCCGCTCTCGGCCACCTGACGCTCGCCGAAATCCACTTCGCGGCCAGCAACATCGACGCCGGCCGGCAGGCCGCTGAAACCAGTCTTCGCCTCACCCGCGAACTCTTCGGCGACCAACACCAGGACGCCGCCCGCGCCCGCCTCCTGCTCGCCCAACCCTAAAGCAAAAACTCCAGCGCCTTCCCATCCGCCACCCGGAACGGCCGCCCGATATTGCTCACATACTCCTTCCGCGGATCAATCCCCAGCTTCGCGAAAATCGTCGCCGCCAGGTCCGGAATTTCCACCGGCCTTTCCTTCACATACATCCCATCCGCATCGCTCGCCCCCCACACCAATCCCCCCGGCACCCCCCCGCCCGCCAGCACCAGCGAATAGCAGTTCGGCCAATGGTCCCGCCCCGCGTTCACGTTGATCTCCGCCGTACGCCCGAACTCCCCGCTCACAATCACCAGCGTCGAATCCAACATTCCACGCTCACCCAAATCATCCAGCAACGTCGCGAACGCCTTATCCAACTCCGGCAAAAAGTCATTCGCCAGCGTCGGGAAAATATTCCCATGGTGGTCCCACGCATTGTCTCCGCGCGCCACCGTCACAAACCGCACTCCCGCCTCCACCAATCGTCGCGCCAGCAAACACCCCTGCCCCATGCTCGTCCGCCCATACCGCTCGCGCAGCTTCTCCGGCTCCTGCCCCACATCAAACGCCTTCTTCGCCAGCGGCGATTTCATCAAATCAAACGCCGACTGATAATACGCGTCCAACGTCTCAAACGTGTCCGTCGTGTCGTAGCGCCGGATCTTCTCATCCACCAACGCCTGCAGCCCGCGCCGCCGCTCCACGCGCGCCCAATCCACGCCCATCGGCAGGTCCATATCGCGCACCGCATATTTCGCGACATTCACCTCCCCCGCCGAAAACGGATTGAACCGCGGCCCCAGAAACCCGGCTCGCGCATTGTTCCCCCGCGGCTGCGGCACAAACACATACCCCGGCAATTCATTCCGCGGCCCCAGCTCTTTCATGACAACAGACCCAATCGCCGGCGCCAGCACCGTTGGCAACGCATCGTGCCCGCTCAGCCACAGCGTCTGCGCCGCCCCATGCGCCGATTGCTTATGCGTCATCGAACGGATCACCGTGTACTTATCCGCCCGCTTCGCTGTCAACGGCAAATGCTCGCAAACCTGCAGCCCGGCCACGCTCGTCGATATCGCCTTGAACGGCCCGCGATACTTTGCATCCCCATTCAACTTCATATCGAAGGTGTCCAGATGGCTCAGCCCGCCCGCCAAAAACAGATGGATTATCGAAAGGTCCCGCGCCGGCGCCGCCGCCCGCAGTCGCAGCACATCGCTCCAACTCAGCGACCCCAATGCCGCAATCGACCCCATCCGTAAATACGATCGCCTGTCCATCATGTCAGTGGTTGTACAGAAATTCCTTCGAGTTCAATATCGCCCACAGCGCGTCCTGCAACACCGCCCGCCGCTCCCCGCCCGCCAATGCCGCGTCCAACGCCGCCCGCTCCGCCGCCGTCGGAAACCGCGTCAACGTGCGCAAAAACACCGAATCCACCACATCCCCCGTCATCCACTGCGAAATGACATTCCCGTCAGAAGCCAGCTTCTTCTGAATCGTCTCGCCGCTGATCAGGTGCATCGTCTGCGCAATATCCGGCTGCGCGTCGCGTTCGCAAATGATATCCCGGTTCAGCCGCCCAAACGTCGACAGCATATAGTTCGCCCCCGCATACACCTGCATCGCCCGCGTCCCCGGCGGATACCCGGCGAACTTATCCGGCACCCCGGTCACCTGCGCAATCGCATCGGTCAACGTCTCCGCTCCCAACCGCCGCATTCCGAACCGCGAATAATTCAAAACATCCCCCCGATTCGTCTCGTTCGGCTCCGCGCTCAACTGATACGTCCGCGATAACAGAATCGTCCTAACCAGCCGCCGGATATCGAACTTGTTCCGCACAAAATCCGCAGCCAGCGCGTCCAGCAGCGCCGGATTCGTCGGTGGATTCGTCACCCGGAAATCGTCCACTTCCTCCACCAACCCGCGCCCTAGATACTGCTTCCAAACCCGGTTCACAAACGCCCGCGCAAAGAACGGATTGTCCGCCCGCGTCATCCACCGCGCCAGTGCCTCCCGAATATCCTTGTCCTGCTCATCCGCCTCCACCCCGCCGTCCAGATACTTCGGCGTCACCGCCTTCTTCGTCTTCGGGTGCGTCACCACGCCCTCTTCGTTGTAAACCGTCGCGTTCTCGTCGTTCTCGTAAACTTCCTTCACGCCCACCCGCGCAAAGAACGCCGCAAACCCGTAGAAATCGTCCTGCGTCCACTTCTCCCACGGATGGTTGTGGCACTTCGCGCACTCAATTCGCACGCCCAAAAAGATCTGCGAAATGTTGGTCGCATGGTCGGCCGCATTCGAGTCGAACGAGATGTTGTAGAACGACGACGGCCCCTTCCCAAACAGATGCGCCCCCTGGCTCAACACCAGCCCCGTCACCAACTGGTCGTACGGCCTGTTCTCCGCAAACGCCCGCCGCAGCCACTCGTAGACAATCCGCCCACCCTTCGCCCCCGCCTCGCGCGTCCCTGCCCGCGTCAACTCCGCCATCTTCAACGCCCACACCTCGGCGAACTCCGGCTGCGCCAACAGCCGGTCCACCACCGCCGCCCGCTTATTGGCCTCCTTCGAAGCCAAAAACGCCCGCGCTTCTTCCTCGCTCGGCAGCTTCCCCACAACGTCCAAATACACCCGCCGCAAAAACTCAGAATCCCCGCTAACTGCCGAAGGTCGAATGTTCAACTTCTGCAACTTCGCGAACACATGCTCGTCAATGAAGTTATTCCGCGGTACCCGCGCATACCCCGCATCCGCCCGCGACCCCGCCACCAATATCCGCGCCGCCACCGCCTTCCCCATCGTCCGCACCATCACCGCCGTCTCGCCCGTCTGCAACGCCCGCGCCTGCCCGTTCTTCCCCACCTGCACCACGTCCGGATTGTTCGACGAATACTGCACCAACTGCGTCACATCGCGCACCGACCCATCGGAGTAATACCCGACAGCCACCAACTGCTGCGTCGCGTCCTTGCCCACCAGAATCTGCTCCTGCGGATACACCCGCAGCTCCGTCATCCGCGGCGCCGCGCCCGCATCATACGGCGCGCCCTCGCGAATCCATTCCGCAATCGTTCGATACTCCAACGAATCCGCCGCAAACCGGAACCCGCCCCCATGCCCAACAGCCGCGGTGGCTTTCAACAACACCAAACTCTTCTCCGCCGCTCCCCTATCAATCCGCTTCGAAATCGCCTCAAAATCCAGCGCCGGCTCATACCCAAACAGCGACAGCTTAAACCCCCGCTGCCCGCGAATCGACCCATGACAATTCGCCCCCGAACATCCGCCCATCGTAAAAATCGGCGCCACGTCGTTCACAAAACTCTTCTTCAACGCAGCCCCCGACGCCCGCACCGTCACCGGCACCGTCGTCAACCCCGCCGCGCACTTCGCCGTCAGCCAAGTCGCGCCCTTGCCCTTCGCGACAACCCGCCCCCCAACCCACTCCGCGATGCCCCCATCGGCCACCGTAACCACGCACTCCGCCCCGTCCACAACAACAGTCTGCCCCGCGCCCACGCCGAACAGCGTCACCGATGGCGGATACACCGCCGGCGCCGCGCCCACGCAAACCGCCATCAACGAAACAGCGAACTTCATTTCTTACCCTCCACACGAACCGGCGCCGACCGTCCCAACACGCGATCCCCAACCCTCCCATTCAACACAATCTCCCCAGGCTTCGTAAATACCACCTCCGCCCGCGTCACCCCCGCCGCCACCACCACCGGCGCAACGCCGTCGCCATCAATCACCAAATCCTCGCCCCCGTCATCCAACCGCGTCAAAATCACAGTCAACTTCCCCAGCCCCGTCCGCTCCTGCGTCTGAAACACAACCCCCGGTAAATCCGCCACAGTTGCCAACAACGCCGGCTCCTCCGCATCGCCCGCCACCCGAATCCGCGACTTCCAATACCGTGCCCGCGCCTCCCGCTCCACCGTCCGCCCCGCCATCACCCCGCGCGCCCGAAACACGACTCTACTTAAGTCCAAAGAAGCATCCGCGGCCACCGTAAACGGCACCGCCACGTTCGTCCCGTCCAGGTAGTGAATCTCCCCGCAAGTCCCCGTGTACGACGTGTTCTTCGGCTCGGCAATCATCCGCGGCGCCGTCACCCCGGCCGGCAACCCCTCCGCCCAAATCTCCACCGGTGTGTTCCATCCCTCCAGCCGCCGCACCCGCACATTCACCGTATTCTCCCGCCCCCGATACAGCGTCGCATGCGCCCCTACAATCCGCACTGCAAAGTCCGGCTCGGCCTTCTTCAACGTCAGCCGGTACAGAAACGTGGCATCCCCGCGAAATTGCGAATCCCGAATCGCAACGGTATACCGCCCCGCCTTCGGCAACCGCAGCGCCAGGTGCGGATCCAGATTCGCCGGTTCCTTGCCCGTATTCGTCGTCGGCTCGTCCTGCCAAGCAATCCGCTTCCCCGCCTCGTCGTAAACCGCCACCAGCGGGTCCAACAAAAATCCCAGGTTCATCGACTCGACAGCCAACACCACATCCTCCGGCCCGTCTACACGAATCGAAAAATAGTCCGCCGCCCGCGCGGTGTCGATCACGCCATTCACCACCGTCCCCAACTCCACCGCCACCGGATCGGCCCGTTTCCGCGCCGTCCCCGGCGCCACCGTCAACTCCCGCATCCCCGAAACCACAAACGGCACCGGCAGCGTCGCCCCGCCCACATGCAGCAAAGAAGCACCCAACGGCGCGTCCGCAGGAATCGCCATCGAAACCCGCGCCCGCCCAATCCCCGCCGACAAAACCTTCCCCCGCGCCAACCCAGCCCCCAGCGTCACCTCCGCCACCCCGTCCAGATTCACGCCCTGCAAATCGAACTCCACCGTCCGCCCGCGCTCCCCGCCCCCCGGCAGCGCCAAATCCACATGCGGCATCGCCCCCGCCAGCAACCGATAATCCGCCGTCTCCGACCCCGTCTCCCCCGATCCATACACCCGCAAAAAATACTCCCCTGCCTCCGCAAACTTGTACACAATGTGCGGATCTTTGAACGCATAGTAATCGTCGCAGTACTGGAGCCCCCGCCCCTGCGCATCCAGAATCTCCATCACCCCATCGAGCGACGACCCGTTCCGCGTCGCCAGCAAATCAAACGTGAGCGTCTGCCCCGCCGTCACCGAAAACCGATAGTAATCGTAATCGCCCGCCGCAATCCGCCCATTCACCACTGACGACAGCGCCAGCCCCTCCGCCCGCGCCAAATCCGAATTCGGCTCTTTCTCAAAAACCTCTACCCGATCGGAAATGTCCAGCCAAGTCAACGTCGACCCCTGCGGCGCCATCACCCGCAAGTCCCGCCGGCCCGGCTCCGCGCCGTCTTCCGCACGCACCCGCAGCTTCGCCCGGTAGGCCGACGCCTCCAACACCTCGGCCACTACCCCCCGGCCCGACACAGTCGCCCCACGCAACCCCTGTAAATTCCGCCCTCGGATCTGCACGTCCGCCGCGCTCCCGCGCCGCAGTCCCCTAGGAAAAACCCCAGTAATCTGCGGCTCCAACGGCGGCAGTTCTGCCGCGCCAAACGCAGAGAATAAAGCGAAAACAAGGATCAGCAGCAGTCGCATCAGTCCAACTCAGTCGAACTATATCATCCGATTTTCCTATACCTCTCAGAATAATCCTTTTTCAAGTTGCCGCCTGGAATAGCCGAAGATCCCATTGAGGGCAGTTGGTTGTCATTACGCAGTCTCATTTTGGTCTTCAGTGTTCTCGCATTCCCGCTTCTGCAGGCGGCCTCAGCCGATGCGGTTGCAGCCAAGCTCACCACCGGGTTCCTCCCGCAGGAGACCCCTGGTCATTTTTGGGCCATGGCCACCGCGTATCGGGCATCCTTCAGCCCTGAGGGCATCCAGCTCCTCCGCCACGGCCATCGCGCCGCCATCCGTTTTCCCGGCGCCCGTCTTCACTGGCGTCCCGAAGGCGCCCCGCTTGCCAGCGTTAACTTTCTGGGCGCCCACCCGCGCTCCCTCAACGGGTCCACCGCCATCCGCGCCGCCAGCGCCTACCCCGGCGTCGATATTGTCCTCCGGATGCAGGACGGCCGCCTGAAATCGGAGTTTCAACTGGAGCCCGGGGCCGCTCCCAATTTAGCCGGATACTGTGTCGATGGTGCCAGCGTCCATCTTGCCCCCCATGGGGAATCACTCTCTTTTGACGTCGGCGCCGACTGGCAGTGGACCGAAGAGGGCCTCGTTTCCTGGCAGAGCCCGCCCGACGGCAGTCGCGTTCCCGTCGCCTCATCGTTCACCCTGCATGGCTCCTGCGTCGGTTTCCAACTCGGCGCCATCGATCCCGCTCTCCCGCTCACCATCGATCCCGATCTGGTCTTCAGCTCCTACCTCGGCGGCGGGCTGTTTGACGCCATCACCGCCATCGCCACCGATGCACAAGGAAATACGTACGTTGGCGGCTGGACGGAATCGTCGGACTTCCCCGTCGTCAGCGGCTATCAGGCCACCGCCTCCGGCCGCATCGATGGCTTCGTCGCCAAGATCAACTCCACCGGCCAGTTGCAGTTCTCAACCTATCTCGGTGGCTCCAGTGAGGACCGCGTCCTGGCGCTCGCCGTCAGCGGGGCCAGCGTCATCACCGTCGCCGGCCACACCGCATCTTCCAATTTCCCCACCGCCTCCCCTGCTTTCGCCTCGCTGGTTGGAGGCCGCGATGCATTCGTCTCCCGCCTCTCGGCTACGGGCAACTCTCTGCAGTTCAGCACCTATCTCGGCGGAGCCGGCAACGATGCCGCGCTCGGACTTGCCGTCGATCCGGGCGGCACCGTCGTCGTTGTCGGGGAGACCGGCTCAACGAACTTTCCCGCGCAAAGCGCCTTCAGTAGCGCCAATGCCGGCGGTGTCGATGGTTTTGTCGCCCGCTTCTCCTCCTCAGGCGCCATGCTGTCCAGCACCTACTTTGGCGGTGCCGCGGACGATCGGATCCGCGCCGTCGCCGTCAGTCCCGATGGACTCCTGCACGTCACCGGCGCTACTGCGTCTTCCAATCTGCCCGCTCTCAATGCCGCCTACCCGTCCCTGCGCGGCTCCATGGACGCCTTCTATACCCGCTTCAACTCGGCCGCCACCGTTCTCGCCGTTTCCACCTATCTCGGTGGCTCCGGCGGCACCTCACTCAATGAGGAAAGCGGCTACGGCATCGCCATCGATACGAGCGGTCGCCCCTGGATCGCCGGCGTGACGCCATCCGCCGACTTCCCCGGCGTCTCCGGTGGCTACCAGTCATCCTATGGCGGCGGCGTCTCCGATGCCTTTGTCGCTGTGTTCTCCACCGGGACAGCGATGGACTGGGCAACCTACATCGGCGGAACCGGCTTGGACGCCGCCACCTCCATCGCCGCCGGGTCCGGGTTTGTCGGTCTCTCCGGCTACACTACCTCTACCAACCTGCCTCTTTCCGGCGCTCTGCAAACAGCTCGTGCCGGGGAATACGACGCCTTCTGGGCTGCGTTCCCCACTACCTCAACCACACCGCTCTACATCAGCTACCTCGGCGGCGCCGGCTCGGATAGCGCCGTCGCCGCTGCGGCCAGTGGCAGTTCCCTCACCATTGCCGGTACCACCCTCTCCGCCAACTTCCCTCTGGTTACCCCCACCCAGGCTTCCAATCCCGGCTCCTACGGCGGCTTCGCCTCCCGCATCCGCTTCGGCCCCGGACCCATCACTGTGTCCCCCTCCTCCGGCGTCGGTCTCACCCAGACGTTTCAGTTCACCGTCTCCCACGCCAACGGCAACGCCTCCATCGCCAACGCCGAAGTCCTCTTCAATAACACCTATTCGTTCGTGAATGGCTGCTACTACTCGCTCGACCGAACCAACAATACCCTCCGCCTCTTCCAGGACGCCGGCAACACCTGGCTATCCGCCGTCATCGGCTCGGGCACCGTTCTCAATAACGGTCTGTGCGCCACCTCGGCCAGTGCTGTCACCGTCTCCACCACCGCCAGCGCCATGGTTTTCTCCTTCCCGGTCACCTTCTCGGCTTCCTTCGCCGGCGCAAAAAACATCTATGCCAACGCCACCGATACGGCTGCCCTCGGCACCGGCTGGCCACAGATCGGCACCTGGTCCGTCGTCGTGCCGGCCACTCCCACACCTGCCGCCCCCGTCCCGTCGGGAGGAACCGGTCTCTCCCAGTCCTTCTCGTTCGCCTTCACCGATGCCAATGGCGCTGCCGACATTGCCACGGCTTACATCCTCATCCATACCGGGCTCAGCACACCCAATAGTTGCTATATGGTCTTCAATCGCGGCGCCAACACCCTTTCCCTGTTCCGCGATTCCGATTCCGCCATGCTGCCCCTCACTCCCGGCGCCAACACCACCGTTGAAAATGCCAACTGCTCCATTGCCGGGTCCGGGCTCAGCGTCACCGCCTCCGGAAACCAACTTACCCTCGTTGTCCCAATTACCTTCCAACAGTCTTTCTATGGACCCCGCCTGATCTATGCCTTTGTAACCGATACAAGCAACCTGTCTTCAGGCTGGCAGAACATCGGCTCCTGGACTCCCGCGCCCAACTATGCCCCCGCGGTGACCTCCGTCTCCCCGGCCAGCGGTGGCGGAGGCAGCCAACTCTTCACCGTAACGTTCAACGATGGCAATGGCTTCACCGACATCGCCAACGTGGCCTTCCTCGTGCAAACTAGCGTGAATACCCAGGGCGCCTGCTACATCACCTACTCGCGCACCGCCAACCAGATCAACCTCTTCCGGGATTCCGATTCCTCATTCCTTTCGGTCACCCCGGGTACAGCCACAACGGTTGAAAATGCCAATTGCTCCCTCTCCGGCGCCGGCATGGCCATCTCCGGCAATGGGTCTCAACTCACCCTCGTCCTGCCGATCTCCTTCAAGCCGTCGTTCGCCGGAACCCGCAATCTCTACGCCGCCGTCACCGACGCGGGTGGCCTCTCCAGCGGCTGGCAGGCGATTGGTTCCTGGACGCCCACACCGATCTACACGCCCGCCGTTGTCTCTTCCTCCCCCGCCTCCGGCGTGGGCGCTACCCAGGCCTTCACCATCACTCTCAGCGATGGCAACGGCTTCAATGACATCGCCTCCGCCGCGTTTCTCTGGCAAACCACAGCTAATACTCTCAACGCCTGTTACATCACCTATTCCAGGGCAACCAATACATTCGGGCTCTTCCGCGACTCTGATTCCGCGTTCCTCCCGATTACCCCCGGAGCCGCCACCACCGTCGAGAACGCCAACTGCACTCTCTCCGGGAGCGGCCTCTCCGTCTCCGGGGCCGGCACTCAACTTACCTTCGTCTTGCCACTTACCTTCAAACCCGCCTTCACTGGTACCCGCAGTATCTACGCCGCCGTAGCCGACACCGGTGGGCTCGCCAGCGGTTGGCAGTCCATCGGCACTTGGAACCCGTTCCCCACCTATGCGCCAACGGTAGCCGCCCTCTCCCCGTCCGCCGGTACCGGCCTCAGCCAGGCCTTCAACTTTCAATACACGGACGGCAATGGCAACGCCGACATCGCCACACTGACATTCATCTTCAACGCCACTCCCAATGCCGCCACCGGATGCTACATCACCTTTTCCCGCGCCGCCAATACCCTTTCTCTATACAATCCCGCTGACTCCACGTGGAGCTCCCTCACTCCCGGTAGCGCTGCCACGATCCAGAACAACTACTGCTCCATTCCCGGCGCAACCGTTTCCTCCGCCGCAAGCGGCGATAGTTACTACTTCAATCTGCCCATTACCTTCAAGCCCACCAGCTTCGGTCCGCTCACCATCTTCACCATTGCCAACGATCAGTCCGGCGCCTCCTCCGGATGGATCGCCGCCGGCACCTGGACCGCCGCCGGCGCCGCGCCCCCGGTCATTTCCTCGCTCACGCCCGCCAGCGGCGCTGTAACCGCGCAAACCTTCACCGCCACTGTCACAGACCCCAATGGCAGCGCCGATATCTCCACCGTCCTCTTCCTCATTAATCCATCCACCTCCACCGCCAATGGCTGCTATCTTTCCTACAGCCGCGCCGCCAATACCGTCTCGCTCTTCCAGGATTCCGATGCCTCCTGGCTCCCCGTCACCATCGGCACCGCCACCACCGTCGCCAACAACTTCTGCACACTCTCCGGCGCCGGCCTCACCGTCACTCCCGCCGGCAATTCCCTCACCATCGCCTTCCCTCTAACGTTCAAGCCCACCTTCACAGGCGTGAAAACCACGTACCTCTCGGCCACTGACGCCGGCGGACTCACCACCGGCTGGGTGTCCGTTGGCAGTTGGACGCTCATCCCGCCCTCAACTCCTGTTCTAAACTCTCTCACTCCTTCCTCCGGGTCCGCCGGCGCGCAGACCTTTACGTTCGTCTTTAGTGACGCCAACGGATACACCGACATCGGCGGCGCCCTGCTTCTCGTCAACGCATCGCTCAACGGCCGGGGTGGCTGCTACATCGCCTACGACCGCGCCACGAATCTCTTCTACCTCTACAGGGACTCAGATAACGCGTGGATCGCCGTTACCCCTGGATCGGGACCCAATGTCGCCAACGATCAATGCACCATCAATGCTGCCACCCTCTCTACCTCCGTTTCCGGCAATACCCTAACCGTTAACCTGCCCCTCACCTTTAGCGGTTCCTTTACCGGACTCAAAACCGTTTTCGCCAATGTCTCCGATGTCGGTGGTCTCTCCTCCGGTTGGCTCACCGCCGGTACTTGGAATCCAGGTCAGCCCGCCGCGCCCACCGTCACCTCCCTCTCCCCATCCTCCGGCACCGGATTAACGCAAACGTTCACCATCACCCTCTCCGACACCAATGGCGTTGCCGATATCGCCAGCGCCCAGTTCGTTATCAACCCCGCGCTCAACGGCCTCAACTCCTGCTACATCTCATTCAATCGCGCGGCAAACGCCTTCTACCTCTACAGGGATTCCATCAACGTCTGGCAACTCGTCTACCCCGGAACCAACACCGGCGCCGCCAATAACAACTGCGCTCTCGCCGGCACGGGCCTCACCGTAACCGCCACGGCTACCTCGCTGACCATCACCCTGCCGCTCACCTTCAGCGCCTCCTACACCGGCGCCAACAACTTCTACGTCTACGTCGCCGATTCCGGTGGTCTGAACTCCGGTTGGATCACCGCCGGCACCTGGAGCACCGGCCAGCCAGCCGCCCCCACTGTCACCTCCGTCACGCCCAACGCCGGTTCCGGCCCCTCCCAAACTTTCTCCGTCATCCTCTCCGATACCAACGGCAACGCCGACCTCGCCAGCGCACTCCTCCTCGTCAACAGCACGCTAAACGGCCAAAATGCCTGTTTCATCTCCTACAATCGCTCCGCCAACGCCTTCTACCTCTTCCGGGACTCCGACGGCGCCTGGCAACTTATCTACCCCGGCTCCTCCGGCTCGGTCACCAACGGGTTCTGCACCATCAGCGGAGCCGCCCTCTCCTCGGCGGCCTCCGGCAACACGCTGACCCTGAATCTCCCCCTCTCCTTCAGCTCCAATTTCACCGGCACGAAAAACTTCTATGCGTACGCCACCGATGCCGGCGGCCTCAATTCCAGCTGGATCACCCTGGGCACGTGGAGCCCCTCGGCCACCAGTCCTCCCGCCGTTACGTCCATCACCCCGTCCTCAGGCGCCGGCAGCTCTCAGACCTTCACCCTCACTCTGTCAGACGCCAACGGGAACGCCGATATCGCCAGCGCCCTCGTCCTCATCAACAGCACCTTAAACGGCAATGGCGCCTGCTTCATCTCCTATAACCGTTCCGTCAACGCGTTCTACCTTCTTCGTGATTCTGATGCCGTCTGGCAACCCATCTATCCCGGTACCGCCACCTCCGTAACGAACGACAACTGCACTCTTTCCGGCGCCGCTCTCGCCGCCACCGCCTCCGGCAATACCCTCACTCTCATGTTACCCATCTCCTTCAAACCCGTCTTCGCGGGCGCCAAGAACACCTACGTCTCCGTAACCGATGCCGGCGGACTCAACAGCGGCGTTGTCACCGCGGGAACCTGGACGGTCAATTAGGCGGAAAAATAACTGGAATAAGGTGCGAAAATAGAAGGCTGCGCGACCGGCATGGGACGCGCCACCACCTTCATGTTTGTCATCCTCCTCCAGTTTCTCCTCCTCACCGCCACCTCCGCCGGTTGGGCCGTTCTTCTGAAACGGTTCCTGAAAATCGAATCCCCCTGGTCGCTCTCCCTCTCCACCCTCCTCTTCGGCGCCGGCTTCGCTGTCCAGATCCTCCTCCTCCAGAACCTCGTCTACTGCAATATTCCCGTCCAAACCGCCTTCGCCCTTCCCGCCGCCATCGGCCTCTATGGCCTCTTCCTCCTCGCCCGCAATCTCCCCCCGCTCTCCCCCGCCGATCGCAATCGAGCCGCCGTCGTCCTCGCCGCCGTCTTCTTCATTCAGGTCTTCTCGGCCTTCGTCGAATCTCCCAACTTCTTCTACGGCAAGGGGCATACCGACCAGTTCAATTACACCGTCCTCTCCCAGTTCGTCCTCACCCAGCCGTTCCATTCCACCGCTGCCGACATCCATCTCCAGCCCTGGCTCACCCGCACCCACGAGTTCAAGGAATGGCGCATCGGGCAGGCCGTCGCCCAGGCCTACGCCGCCTCCCTCAGCTTCTCCAATGCCAAGGAGGCCTATGCCGGCATCTCCGCCTTCTGCCTCGCCCTCCTCGCCCTCGTCACCTATAGCCTCGCCCGGGCCCTCGCCATTCCAGCCAACCTATCCCTCACCGCCGCCCTCTGGACCGGCCTCGCCCCCGCCCTCACCCGCTACCACCTCGAAGGCTTCCTCTCCCAATCCGTCAGCCTCTTCATCCTCCCCTTCCTCGGCCTCTGGGCCCGCACCACCACCCGCAAACCCGGCTACGCCATCGCCCTCCCCGCCATCGCCCTCGCCTATCTCCTCGTCTGCTACGTGGAGCTCCTACCTGTCGGACTCGTCTCCTTTGGCGCCCTTGCCCTCTTCCTCCTCTACCGCGATGGCGTTCACCGTGTCGCCCCTTCCCTCGCCGCCTTCCTCCTGTCCCTCCTCCTGGTTCCCTACGCCGTCATCTCCTCCTACAAGTTCCTCATCGTCCAACTGGAACGCGCAGGCCAACGCCACCAATCTCTGGAAGCCCAGGCCGCCCTCGCCGGCACCATCCCCGGCTGGATCCAGGGCCTGGCCGATTTCCCCTTCCTCACCTATCCCCTCCAACTCCTCACCGCCTTCTCCCTCACCGGCCTCGCCGGTTTCGCCATCTACAAATCCTCCCGTCGCAACGGCGCCTTCCTCACCGCCCTCCTCGCACCCCCGTTTCTCATTCTTGCCTACCTAGCCCTCCAGATCCCGCTCGCCCGCTACCCCTTCTCCAAAATCCAGGACAGCTTCGTCTATCTCTGGATCCTCCTCCCCGTCGCCGGCCTCTCCCGCCTCCGCCAGCCCCAACCAGCCCTCATCTTTCCGGCCGTGCTAACCCTCTTCGCCGCCCTCGGCTCCTATAACCACCACCTCCCCATCCTCCAACACACCGGCATCCTCCAAACCCTCCAGTCCAAAGAGACCGTCGACGCCATCAACTACGCCGAATCCCATCGCGGCCAGACCTATCTCGTCAACCATACCGATCCCTACGCCGCCGGCTGGCTCGCCTTCCACGTCCGCGACAGCAAGGCCTACCTCACCCCGCCCCGCCTCGCCGATTTCTCCCTCAACAAAGCCGCCTACGAATTCACCAAGGTCCCCGACTACCTCCCCGGCATGATCCTGCTCTCCCAGACCGGCGTCCACAGCCAGGACGCTTCCGGCGGCGTGCCCACCTTCGATGTCTCCAACCCCCAAGGCGAAGAGCGCGATGCCGCCGACGTCTGGTACTGGCTCGCCGACACCCTCGATATCAACATCAACCGTTGGGACAATGACCCCCGTCCCGTCGAGTACAAGTTCAAGGTCCGTGTCGATCCCGGCCCCTCCAATCCCTCTCTCTACCGGAAAATGCGCATGACCAACAGCCGCACCGGCATCGCCTCCATCATTGAAACCAACGCCGGCCAAACCCCCGTCGTCCCCGTTATCCTCGCCCCAGGCCGCAATTCGTTTTTCCTCGAACTGATCGAGCCCACCCAGGCCACCGTCAACCTCCCCCATGACCCTCGCAGGCTCATGGTCCGTCTCATCAACCCCGCCATCTCCGAACCCCGGCCCATCGAAAAACCCGACCCCGCTCTCCTCCGCGCCATCGCCAACGGTGTCCCCGCAACCCCGCGGATCATCGGCGTCAACCCCCAGGGCGAAGACAAGTCCGACATCACCTCCTGGTTCTGGGTCGCCCAGAACATGGACCTCCAGATCCGCCGCACCGATTCCGACCCGGCCGATCACATCTACCAGCTCAACTTCCGCGCCGGCGCCGGCTTCGCCAACCCCGATCCCACCCGCACCATCCGCCTCACCCACGTCGAAACCGGCACCGAAACGATCCTGAAGCTAACCGCCCCAGCCCTGCTCAGCGCCACGCTCAACCTGAAACCCGGCCTCAACAACGTGAAACTCGAACTCGTCAACGCCCCGCCCCAAACCGTCAAAGCGCCCGGCGACCTCCGTGTTCACATGCTCCGCGTCGAAGAGTTCGGCCTCCGCTTCCTGCGCGCCAACAACTGAACATAGTCCCCCCACCGGGGGGCATGGCGGGCAGAACCCCCAACAAAACCACCCCTCGTCCGAGAACGGTGCTTGCCCACCGAAGCCCGAAGGGCGAAGGTGGGTCCCCCAAAGACGCGTCACCACCCGCGCCAAATAACAAAAACCTACAACCCAAACCCGCTAGCCAGCGCGTCATTCCGGAACATCTTCACCGTATCCAGCGAATACTCGCCCAGGTCCTTCCCGATCAACGGCAGCTTGTTCAAAATATCCGACGTCACCGTAATAATGTGGCACCCGATCTCGCTCGCCTGCACAATGTTCAACAACTCTCGCGGGCTCGCCCAGATCAATTCCAACTGCGGATACGGCCGCATAATCTCCAGCGCCTCGCGCATCATCGGCAACGGATCCACACCCGTATCCGCAACCCGCCCCGCGAAAACGCTAATATTCGCCGCCGGCCCGTGGGCCAACGCCGCCGTAATCTCCCGAACCTGATCGAGCGTCATCAACGCCGTCACATTCTGCTTCACGCCCCGCCCGGCCAGCCGCGTCACCAGCGGCGCCGCGCTCTCCCCCCGCGTATTCGTCACCGGAATCTTGACGTAGACATTCTCGCCCCAAGTCGCAATCCGCTCGGCCTGCCGCTCCATCTCGTCAAACTCATCGGCAAAAACTTCAAACGAAATCGGCCGGTCCGGAATCGCCGTCAAAATGTCCCGCGCAAACGCCTCGTAGTCCGTAATGCCGGCCTTCCGCATCAACGTCGGGTTCGTCGTGAACCCCTGAATTTGCGGGTTGGCATACAGCTTCAACATCGGGGCCTTCTCCGCCCCATCGGCAAAAATCTTCACGCGCATCAACGGTTCTCCTCGTTCACAATCCAATCGACAGCTTCGCGCAAACTCTT
>CAMATG010000014.1 GCA_945860645.1 Candidatus Sulfopaludibacter sp. SbA3
GGCGATACCGAAGGCCATGAGCCAGAAAGTGCGGCGATAATAGGCGTCGGCCGCGGAGGCGCCGCGGGCTTCGGCGCGGGTGGTGAGGTAGATCACTCCAGCGCCGAAACAGAGAGAAAAGAGGGCGCGCATCTTTCCGCTCCAGAAGACGGATTGGACCCACCAGAACCAGAAATCGACGCCGGTGGCGCCGCCCCAGACGGTGGGATTGCTTTCGGCGGCGGAGGGCATGCCGAAGCTGCAGATGTTCATGAGGAGGATTCCCAGGAGCGCGAAGCCGCGGACGGTGTCGAGCGCTTCAACACGTTCGATGGCCTCCACGGGCGCCGGATTCACGAAATTCCCATCAGCCATCGTCGTACTCCCTCCCAGACTTCCTATAATGGTAGATTCTGCCCTGTTTCGAACGCAGGGCACTGAAGGAGTCCTCATTGTCGCTCGAACACGAGCTGCTTACACAGCGTTTCCGCCGTACCCGAGAACTGGAAGCTCTCGGCCAGCGCCCGTATGGGCAGCGGTTTGATTTTTCCCACTCGGTTCCGGAAGTCTGGGCGGGTAACCGTCACAAGACCGCCGAGGAGTTGGAGGCCGAGAAGATTGAAGTCCGCGTGTGCGGGCGCATCCAATCGATACGTGGCAAGGGAAAAGCCGGTTTCATGCACCTGGAGCAGGGCGGGGAACGGCTGCAGATCTACATCAAAGTGGACCTGTTGGGCGAGGCCGATTTCAAGCTGTACCAGATGCTGGATATTGGCGACATTATCGGCGTGGATGGGGTGTTGTTCCACACCCGCACGGGCGAGTTGTCGGTGCAGGCGGCGAAGTTGACGTTCCTGTCGAAGACGCTGCTTTCGATGCCGGAGAAGTTCCACGGGTTGGAAGACGTGGAGACGCGCGTTCGGCAGCGGTATCTGGACCTGATCTCCAATCTGGATGTGCGGAAGACGTTCACGGCGCGGGCGAAGGTGGTGTCGTCGCTTCGTCGCCAGTTGGACGAGCGCGGATTTGTCGAAGTGGAAACGCCGATGATGCAGCCGCTGTATGGCGGCGCGGCGGCGCGGCCGTTTGTGACGCATCACAACACGCTCGACATCGATCTGTACCTGCGCATTGCGCCGGAGCTGTATTTGAAGCGGCTGATTGTGGGCGGCATGGACCGGGTGTACGAGATCAACCGGAACTTCCGGAACGAGGGCGTGTCGATCCATCACAACCCCGAATTTACGATGCTGGAGTTCTATCAGGCGTATACGGATTACGAAGGCCTGATGGACCTGACGGTGGAGTTGCTGAAGCAGACGGCGATCGATGTGACCGGCGGGACCGTTGTGGAGTTCCAGGGGCAGACGCTGGACTTCGGGAACATCCGGAGGCTGACGATTCGGGAAGCGATCATCGAATACTGGAAAGACGGCGAGAAGCCGACGATGGAGCAGGTGAGCGACGCGGAGTGGCTGAAGGCTACGGGCGGAAAGCATTCGGCCGGGGAGTCGTTGCTGGAGATTTTCGAGCGCGTGTGCGAGCGCAGCCTGATTCAGCCGACGATCATCTACGAGTATCCGGTAGAGGTTTCGCCGTTGTCCAAGCGTAATCGCAACGACCCGAACTTCGTGGACCGCTTTGAGATTTTCTGCGCGGGGATGGAGATTGGCAACGCGTATACCGAGTTGAACGATCCGAACGAGCAGCGGAAGCGGTTTGAAGAACAGTTGGCGATGAAGGCCCGTGGCGACGACGAAGCGCACCAGATGGACGAGGACTACGTCCGCGCGCTTTGCTACGGCATGCCGCCGACCGGCGGCGAGGGAATTGGGATTGATCGGTTGACGATGTTGCTGACCGACTCGCGTTCGATTCGCGATGTGATTCTGTTCCCGTTGCTGCGGCCGGAGGGCGAGATCGGGATCGCCGATATGTTGCGGAAGGCCGAAGCCGAGGTCGACGCATAAGGGATGCCCCGCCTGGCGTTTGAAAGTTTCGTGGCGCGCCGGTATCTAACGGCGAAGCGACGCCAGGCGGTGATCTCGATCATTACGGTGGTTTCGATTGTGGGCGTGGCGGCGGGCGTGATGGCAATGATCATCGCGCTCGCCATCACGAACGGGTTCCGGAATACGCTGCAGAAGAGCCTGCTGGGCGCGACGGCGCATGTGAATGTTGTCGAGAAGGAAGTGGGCATCGGGTTTGAAGACTGGGTGCCGATTGCGAAGAATCTGGAGAAGTTGCCGCACGTGAATTCGGCGAGTGGGGTGTTGTATACGCAGGTGCTCTATTCGGGGCCGCAGATGGGGCAGGGCGGGTATTTGAAAGGGATTCCGGAATCGGCGACGCAGGAGCGGGAGGAGTTGCGGCGGTATGTGAAGCAGGGGAGTTTGGACCGGTTGGCGAAGTCCGATGGGTACCCGCCGATACTGCTGGGCGCGAAGTTGGCGCAGCGGACGGGGATGATGCTGGATTCGATTGTGACGGTGATCATTCCGAATGGGGATATTACGCCGGCGGGCGCGCGCCCGAGCTATCCGCGGTTCCGCGTGGTGGGGCTGTTTGAGTCGGGTTTTTATGATGTCGACAACACGTTTGCGTATGCGACGCTTTCCGATGTGCAGCGGGTGACGGGGTTGGAGAATTCGATCAACGCGATTGAACTGAAGCTGGACGATATCAATCAAGCTGCGAATGTCGCGGCGGCTTCGGCCGGGTTTATCGGGAACAAGTTGACGGCGTCGAACTGGGAAGAGGCGAACCGGAGCGTGCTGAACGCGTTGAAGATGGACCGGATTGTGACGATCATCACGATTAGCCTGATTCAATTGGTGGCGGCGCTGAACATTTTGATCAGCCTGATCATGATGGTGATGGAGAAGTCCAAGGACATTGCGATTATGGTTTCGATGGGCGCGCGGTGGGAGCAGATCCGGCGGATTTTCATTTTCCAGGGGCTCTATATCGGGACGATTGGAACGGCGATTGGGCTGGTGTTGGGTTATGGGATTAGTTATGCGGCCGAGAGCGGGCGATGGTTCACTTTGGACGCTGAGATTTACGCGCTATCGTACGTGCCCTTCCAGCCGCGGCCGATGGATGCGATTTGGGTGAGCGCGGCGGCGCTGACGGTGAGTTTTCTGGCGACGCTGTATCCGGCGCGGCGGGCGACCGCGGTGCTGCCTGCCGAGGCGTTGCGTTATGAATAACAGACTATGTGCGGGATAGCGGGATTTACCCATCGCGGACGCCCGGCGCCCGCGGGCCGGATTGAGGCCGTTACGCAGTCGCTGCATCATCGTGGGCCGGACCAGTGGGGAGTGCATGAGGCGGCGGATTGTTCGGTGGGCGCGGTGCGTTTGCGGATCATCGATCTGGCGGGCGGGGCGCAGCCGATTTATAGCGACGACCGGGATACAGTCATCGTGTTCAACGGTGAGATTTATAACCACGACGAACTGCGCGAGGAGTTGAAGGCGCGGGGGCGGCCGTTCCATAGCCGGTGCGATACCGAGGTGGTGTTGCAGGGGTTTCTGGAGTGGGACTTTGGGGTGTTTGAAAAGCTGCGCGGGATGTTCGGCGTGGCGCTGTGGACCGAGTCGAAAAAGCGCCTGGTGTTGGCGCGGGACCGGATGGGGATCAAGCCGCTGTACCTGTACCGGCGTGGCGATGATCTGTATTTTGGTTCGGAGTTGAAGGCGATTCTGGGGCATCCGGAGGTGCCGCGGACGTTTTCGAAAGCGGGCCTGAATGCCTACCTTTCGCTGAACTATATTCCGTCGCCGTATTCGATGATCGACGGCATTACGAAGCTGCCGCCGGGGTACTGGCTGGAGTGGGTGGATGGCCGGGAGCGGACGGGGCCGTACTGGCAGTTGCGATTTGCTCCGCCGGGAAATGTGAAGCTGGAGGCGGCGAAGGAAGAGCTGGATCATCTGCTGCGCTCGGCGGTGAAGGAGCATCTGATTTCGGATGTGCCGTTGGGGATATGGGCGTCGGGCGGGGTGGATTCGACGACGGTGCTGCACTATGCGTCGGAGGTGGCGTCGCAGCAGTTGAAGACGTTTTCGATCAGCTTCAGAGGGCGGAGTTTTGACGAGAGCCCGTGGTTCCGTGAGGTGGCGCAGAAGTATGGCACCGATCATCATGAGTTCGATCTGAACCCCGATCACGACCTGGCGGCAACGGTGGAGCGGTTGCCGTATTTTTCAGATGAGCCGAGCGCGGATGCAGGCGCGCTGCCGGTCTGGTATTTGAGCAAAATGACGCGGGAGCACGTGACGGTGGCCCTGAGCGGCGAGGGCGCCGATGAGCTGTTTGGCGGCTATTACACATATCTGGCTGACAAGTATGCCGGGTGGATGCGGCGCGTGCCGCGACCGCTGCGGGCGGCGGGACTTTCGATGGCGAATCTGCTGCCGGTGTCGGACGACAAGATCAGTTTTGAGTACAAGGTGAAGCGGTTCCTGACGGGTTCGTTGTTGGACCCGATGGAGGCGCACCTCTACTGGAACGGCACGTTTACGCCGGAGGAGCGAGCTCATTTGTTGCGGCCAGAGTGGCATGGGGGGCTGCACGCGCCGCCGCCGTTCAAGTCGTTTCTGGAGCTCGATCAGAACTGGTATCTGCCGGACGACATTCTGTACAAGTGCGACCGGATGAGCATGGCGCATTCGCTGGAGGTGCGGCCGCCGTTGCTGGATCACCGGCTGGTGGAGTTTGCCGCGCGGATGCCGGAGTCGTTCAAAGTGAACGGCAGCAAGCTGAAGTTCATCCTGAAAGATCTGATGCGGGGGAAGATTCCGGATTCCGTTTTGACGCGCAAGAAAGAGGGCTTCGATATTCCGGCGCACGATTGGTTCCGGACGGCGCTGAAGCCTTTGCTGCACGACACGCTGACGCCGCAAGCGATTCGCGAAATGGGCCTGTTTCGCGAAGGCGCGGTGGAAGCCGTGCTGCGCGCGCACGAACGCCGCGAGGCCAATTACGGGTACCACTTGTGGGGCCTATTGATGCTGTTTCTTTGGAAGAAGCAATGGAACGCCGTTACCAGTTAATCGTCCTGTTATTCGCTATCGCCGTATACTTCGGCTGCATTGTGAGCCCGCCCACGTTGATGGACGACGTGGACGCGGTGCAGGCGCAGATTGCGCGGAACATGCTGGATTCCGGCGACTGGGTGACGGCGCGGCTGAACGGCGTGGCGTATCTGGAGAAGTCGCCGCTGATCTACTGGTCGATGGCGGTGAGCTACGCGATTTTCGGCATGCACGATTGGGCGGCGCGAATCCCGCTGGCGCTGGGCGTGGTGCTGCTGTGTTGGCTGACGGCGCGGTTTGCGCGGTGGGCGTTTAACGAGACGACGGGGCTGTATGCCGGGTTGATTCTGGCGACGTGCATCGGACTGTGGCTGTTCACGCGCATTCAGATTCCCGATGCGATTCTGACGGCGACGATCACGCTGGCGATGTGGTGTTTTCTGTTGGCGATGGAATCGGGCGAAGCGAAGTACGCCTACGTGATGTCGGCGGCGATGGCCACGGGGTTGCTGTTGAAAGGGCTGATCGCCATGCTGTTTCCGCTGGCGGCGATCGGGCTGTGGATGACGGTCGCGGGCCGCTGGGGCGAATGGCGCAAGCTGCGTCCGTTCATGGGAGCCCTGATTCTACTGGCGATCGCGGCGCCCTGGCACGTGCTCGCCATGTTGCGAAACCCACCGTATTTTGATTTCACGATGAAGAGCGAACCAGGGCAGTATCACGGGTTCTTCTGGTTTTACTTTTTCAACGAGCACGTGTTTCGGTTCCTGAACATGCGCTGGCCGCGCGACTACAACACGGTTCCGCGCTACCTGTTTTGGTTGTTCCATTTGCTGTGGTTGTTCCCGTGGAGCGCGTTCTTTCCGGCGATTGCGAAGCTGCATTATCGGCCGGTGGACCGGGCTGGATCGGCGCGGCTGTTGGCGTTGTGCTGGACGGGATTCCTACTGCTGTTCTTCACGTTTTCGACGACGCAGGAATACTATTCCATGCCGTGTTACCCGGCGTTGGCGCTGTTGTTGGCCAATGCGTTGGAGCGGGAAGAGAGCGTCTGGCTGCGCCGCGGGCAGTTGGCCGTGGGCCTTATTGCCACTCTGGCGGCTGGCGCAATTGGCTTCATCTTATTCCGGGTGAACGGACTGCCGACGCCGGGCGACATCTCGCAGGCGTTGACGCAGAACCCCGATGCCTACACGCTTTCGCTGGGGCACATGGGCGATCTGACGATCGACTCGTTCGCCTATCTGCGGCTGCCGCTGGTGATTGCCGGTGTGGCGTTTTTAATCGGCGCCTTCGCTGCGTTCCGGTTGCGGCGGCTGCCGTTGGCGCTGGGATTGGCGGCGATGATGACGCTGTTCCTGCATGCCGCGCGCACGGCGCTGGTGACGTTTGATCCGTACCTGGGTTCGCGCCCGCTAGCGGAGGCGTACAAGAATGCCAAGCCCGGAACGTTGATCGTGGATAACCAGTACTACACGTTTTCGAGCGTCTTCTTCTACGCGAATCCGGCGCAGGCGCTGTTGCTGAATGGGCGTGTGAACAACCTGGAATACGCCAGCTATGCGCCCGGCGCGCCGCAGGTTTTCATTGATGACGCCGAATGCAAAAATCGCTGGGCTTCGCGCGACCGCTATTATTTGATCGTTGAGAAGCCCAGCACACCAAGATTGGAACAACTGCTTGGCAGAGAGCGGCTGTTTCTTGTTCGCGAGAGCGGTGGGAAATACTTGTTCAGCAACGAACCGAATTAGCGCGGCGCAGACGCCAGGCGGCACAGAGCAGCCCGGCGCCAGTGAGGACAACGGAGGACGGTTCGGGGACACCGCTCACGGGTGCGGGATCGGTGGCGGTAACGCTGCCGTCGAAGGTGAATTCGAGCGAGTACTGGTCGTTGGGGTCACTGCCGAGGGGGCCGAAGGGATCGTTAACGAGCAGGTCGTAGGTAACGCTGAAGGTGGCGCCAGTCGTGGAGCCAATGAGCGCGCCGGGGAGCATGGCGAACTCGCCGAAGCCTTGCTGCAGGCTCTGGTTGTAGGCCTGGTTGAGGATGGTGTTGGGGCCGAGGATGGTAGGGTTCACGGAGACGATGAAGTCCTGGAATGTGCCCATGAGCGGGTCGAAGCCGGAGGCGACGAGGCTGGTGATGAGCATATAGTTCGAGGTGTCGTTGTTCAGTTCAAATCCCCAGCCGTAGGTGGTTCCGGGTTCGATGTTGATGTTGCCGCTGTTGGGGATCAGGGTGAGTGATGCCGCCGGTAGGGTGGGCAGGAGCAAGCAGAGTGCAAGTAGAAGTTTCATGTTGTTTTCCTTGTCGTTGTTAGGGGAGTTGCAGGTTGAAGGTGCGGGTGCCGGTAACCGTGCCGCCGCTGGCTCGATAGTCGAGCTTTACGGTGAACCGGGCGTTGGCCGGGCAGGTGCCGAAGTTGAGTTGCACGGGCACGGTGGTGTTGGTGCCGGTGGGTAGGAATCCGCCGTTCAACGGGAGCGCGGATTGAATGACGGGCAGTGGGCAGGCCGTGCCGAACGTCTGGGCGGTAAAGGTGACTCCGGTGAGTTGCACGTCGCTGGCGGAGTTGGCACCGGTGTTGCTGACACGAATGGTCCAAGTCTTCGAGGGAAGGGACCCGCTGCGTCCGACGATCGCGCTGTCGAGCGTCGTTGAGCCAATGTTCCCAAGGTCTCGAGTCTGGCCGGCGACCGCGTTGAAGGCGAAAGTGGCCAAGCCGTAGTTGATCGATCCAATGCCAGGACCGGCGAGAGCAAGGAGGCGGAAGCGACCAGTGGAGTCAGTGTAGGCGAGTCCGTCTTCCCGATTGGTGCGGACGAAGGCGGGATTGGCCGGCGGTTGGCCGTTGATGAAGAATCGCCCCGAGATAATACCGGCGGCGGTGGAGGTTTCCACGTTGATGATAGTGGTCTGGCCGGCCGAGATGGTGAACGGGACCGGCGGGAGTGGGTAGCCGTGGCCCTCGGTGAGGGTGTAGCTGCCTACCGACAGGTTCGACATTGGCCCGCCGCAATTGGCGGAACCGGCTTGGGAAACGAAATAGAAGTAGCAGTTTCCGCCGTTGATCGGCTGGCCCTGGTAAAGCACATTGACGATCGCATTCCCACTGCTACGGGTGATGGTACCTACGTCAACAGTCTGTCCGGCGACCGCGGTAAATGGGAAAGTTGGCGCACCGTAATTGATACTGCCTGTCCCGGCGCCCGCAAGTGCGATGAGCCGGAACCGTCCGTTCGTATCCGTGTAGGCGAGACCATCTTCGGATCCCGTCCGAACAAAGGCCGGATTGGCCGGCGGCTGTCCGTTTTGAAGGAATATCCCCGTGATGATGCCGACCTGGCCGGACGTTTCCACGTCGACTGTTGTTGTCTGTCCGGCTGTCACCGTGAATGGGACGGGAGGGATTGGATAGCCGTGGCCCTCGGTCAGCGTGTAGCTTCCAACGGGTACGTTGAACATGTTGCCGCCGCAGTTCACGCTGCCGGCTGCGGAAGTGAAGTAGAAGTAACATTCGCCGGGAATCGGCTGGCCTTGGAAGCGGATGCGGACGTTGACGTTTCCTGTGTCGCGGTTGATTGTCCCGACGTCGACCGTCTGTCCAGCCACCGCGGTGAATGGGAAAGTGGCCAAGCCGTAGTTGACGCTGCCGGTGCCTGGGCCGGCGAGGGCGATCAGTCTGAAGCGTCCGGTGTTGTCGGTATAGGAGAAGCCGTCCTCCTGTCCTGTCCGCACAAAGGCCGCGCTCGACGGTGGTTGGCCGTTGAGAAGGAACGTGCCGGTGATGATCCCTACCTGCCCGCTTGTTTCCACGTCGACCACGGTGGTTTGACCCGCGGTGATCGTAAAGGGTACAGGCGGCAGGGGATAGCCATGGCCCTCGGTAAGTGTGTAGTTGCCGACGGGGACGTTAAACGAGTTGCCCCCGCAATTGACGGCTCCGCCCTGGAAGAGGAAGTAGAAGTAGCATTCGCCCGGGATTGGCTGCCCCTGATATCGGACGCGGACCGTAAGATTCCCGGCTGCGACGTCGATCTGGCCGATAGCTGGCACGGAGGCCAAGGTCATGCACGCGAGGAACAGGAGTAACTTTTTCATGCGAGTGGTTGAGAGGGGAGTGGCCCTTCTCTCCGATGTGCGCAACTCGCGCGAATCCGGGGTCAAAAAAGTGTGAATTTCCGCGCCCGGAAAATCTAAGCGCCGCTGCCGACTTGATTCGTGCGACGATCGAATCCACGGTCCGCTTAAACCAATGCCAAAAACCCTACTCATCCTCGGCACGCTTACTGTCGCCTTCGGTTGGTGGGGTGTCTATACGGTCGCCGGGCGCCGTCAATTTGACGAGATGGCCGGGATCCTTCCGCTGGCCGCGCTGGCCTTGGGCGCGTTGCTGATTGTGATCGGGTTGGCGTTACTGCTTTGGCGACGTTAGCCAGTCCAGTTTGAAGCGCGCCAGCGAGAGGCGGCTTGTGCGGAAGATGGATTTGTCCAGCCCGCCGCGTTCGTAGAGAGCCAGAAGTGTTCCATCGGGAGTGGCGGCCAGATCGGAGTATCCGGACAGACCGGGCTCCAATACTCGCTTCGCGGTCCAGGTTTCGCCGTCGTCGCCGGACCACTGGACAGTTAGATTCTTACGATCGCGATTGACGGTTTTGGTGGCATCGACGTAGGTGGCCTCGAGCGTGTCCGGATTAGAAAACACCAGTCCTCCCTTGGGATGCCGGATCAGTGAACTCATGCAGACCGGCTCCAACAGCTGCGCGTGGAATCGAGGGGCCGACCAACCCGTCGCCCCATCCGCGCTCACGCTGATTGCCCGCCGGTGTTCGGTCGATTCGTTACGAATATTGAGCATAACGCTCCCGTCGCGCCGTTGCACAGCGTACGTTTCGCTGGGGTTCGGCAGTGTATCCGGGACCAGTTCCCCCGACTTCCACGTGGCTCCATTGTCGTCGCTGTAGAGCGTGCTGACGCGCGACGGCCGGTGCTTTTTGCCGCCGGTGGAGAGCCACACTGCCACCAGTAGGCGCCCGTTCTTCAGGCGAATGCCGTGGCCGGGGCCAGTAGCGATGACGTTCCAATCGTAGGCCGATCGCAGGCGTTCAAAAGCCACCGTGATGTCCACCGGCTTGGAAAAAGTCAGCCCCCCGTCGGTACTCTTCATGTGGAATGCGCGCGCGTAATTCACGCAGTAGAGGAAGTGAATCTCGCCCGGTTTGGCGCCAGGGATGGCCACCGGGTTGTTCATCGTATCCTTACCCGAATCGGCCAATACGCGAAGAGGTCCCCACGTCTTCCCGCCATCGGTGGAGCGCCGCAGGACGACATCGATATCGGCCCAGTCGCCGAACCCGTCCCGCCGTGCTTCGGCGTAAGCCAATACCGTCTTGCCGTGGGCTAAAAGCCCGGGGATCCGATAGGTCATGTAGCCCTGCTCACCCGCTGTGAACAGGTCCTGCGTCGCCGGTTGCGCCAGTATCGACGGTATCGCCATCGCGAGCAGGAGCGTAGACTGGAATAGAGTCATTATGAAGATACTCGTCTTGAATTGTGGCAGTTCTTCGATCAAAAGTCAGGTCTTCGAGACCAGCCCTGAACAGATCGCCGCCACTGAAGATCTCGTCCTGGCCAAGGCCGTGGTTGACCGCATCGGCACTCGCGATGCCATCGTTTCCGTAACAGCCGGAGGGCGCCGTACGCGCTCCACTCGCCCGGTCGCCGACCGGGATGAGGCGTTGAAGGCGATCATCGAAGCCGTCTCCGAATATGGCCCGATCGAAGCGGTGGGCCACCGCGTTGTCCACGGCGGCGAGTCGTTTCAGGAGCCGGTGGAGTTTACGGATGAAGTGGTCGAAAAGATCGAAGATCTGTACGATTTGGCACCCTTGCACAACCCCCATAACGTGCGCGGTTTTCGCACCGCCCGTGCGCTACTGCCCGATGCGCGTCACGTTGCTGTCTTCGATACGGCCTTCCACCAGACCCTGCCGCAGGAAGCCTATCTCTACGGCATTCCCTACAGCTACTACGCGCAGGAGCAGTACCGGCGCTACGGTTTCCACGGCGTCTCGCACCGCTACATTTCCTGGCGTTACGCCCAGATCCACGGAAAGCCGAAGGATCAGTTCAAGGTCATCAGTTGCCATCTGGGCAACGGCTCTTCGATGTGCGCCATCAAGCACGGCCACTCGATCGATACGTCGATGGGCTTCACGCCGCTCGAAGGTCTCGTCATGGGCACCCGTTGCGGCGATATCGATCCGTCTCTGGTCCTCCACATGATGGCGATGACCGGGGACGGCCCGTCGGAAATGGAAAATCTGCTGACGCGCAAGAGCGGGCTGTTCGGCCTCTCCGGCCTGTCCGCGGACATGCGCCTGCTTCTCGACTTCCGCCGCAAAGGCGACAGCCGCGCCGCCATGGCGATCGACGTCTTCTGCTATCGCGTGAAGAAGTACATGGGTTCGTATCTGGCCTCGCTGAACGGCGCCGACGCGATCGTCTTCACCGGTGGTATTGGCGAAAACGCCGCCCCGGTTCGCGAGCAGATTTGCGCCGGCTTGGATGGCCTCGGTATCCGCATCGATACGGCCGCCAATGACGCCGCCATCGCCAAAGAGGCGCAGATCAGTCTGCCCGATTCGCCCGTCAACGTCTGGGTAATCCCCACGAACGAAGAACTGCTTATCGCGCGCGACACGCTCCGCTGCCTGCTCGGGTTGCCGCAGCCGGACTGATTATTCCGACACCAACCGCTTGTGCGCTTCTTCGAGCGCCAACTTCTCTTCCTTGGACACGACCGGGAACTCCAGGTTGAGTTCCTCCATCGCGCGCGTCAGAATGTTCGATACCAGCACGCGCGCCACGGCCTTGTTATCGGCCGGAATCACGTACCACGGCGCCCACTTCGTACTCGTCGCCTCCAGCGCCTCTTCGTACGCCCGCATGTAGTCGTTCCAATACTGCCGCTCGTTCAAATCCTGCGCGGAGAACTTCCAGTGTTTTTCGGGATCTTCCAGACGTTCCAGGAATCGCTTTTTCTGTTCGTCCCTGGACACATGGAGAAAGAATTTCAGGATGATCGTCCCATTCCGCGCCATGTGCTTTTCGAAGTTGTTAATGTCTTCGTAGCGCTCTTCCCAGAGCTTCTTTGTCACCAGCGGAGCCGGCAGTTTCTGCTTCTTCAGATACTCCGGGTGGACCTTCACCACCAGCACTTCTTCGTAGTGCGAGCGATTGAAAAGTGTGATCTTCCCGCGCGCCGGGCTGACCCGCATGATCCGCCACAGGTAGGAATGATCCAGCTCTTCGCTCGACGGCGCTTTGAACGAATAGACGTCGCAACCCTGCGGATTCAATCCGGACGTGACATGCTTCACCATGCCGTCCTTGCCCGCGGCGTCCATTGCCTGCAGCACCACTAGCACGGACCACCGATCGTCGGCGTACAGCTTCGCCTGCTGTCCGGCCAGCTCCTGCAGGTTCTCTTCGAGTACCTTCTGCGCCGAGCTCTTCAGCTCGGCATCGGAAAGCTCTCTCATCTCATTGTCGCCGCGCCATCCCGGATCGATGGATTTCAGTTTGAACTTCCTGCCCGGCGTGACGCGGAATTTATCGAGGATCTTTTTATTCAGCACGACGAAGCCGAAGGTATCACACAATGAAGGAGTATGCCTCCCCTGCCTCCCGCGCCCGCGGTTGCCGACCAGGCGGCGCTGTTTGAACAAGCCCAGCAGTTGATGGGAATGGCGCCGCGGTTGGCCTTCGACAAAGCGTCGATCCTGCGCGCACCCATCCTGCGCGAGCGCATGCGCCGGGATGCCTATCTGGCGCTCACGCGTTCGAATCCGAAGGAGGCCGCCGCTCTGCTGCCCGACGTGATCGGGGCCCGCTGGCTGCCGTCCGTCCATTTCGCCCAAGCGCTCGACGTTGCCTGGCACACCGTCGCCACGCAGCCCGCGCTGTCGAAGCAACTCCTCGTTGCCACCGCCGCGCGCCACCCCGCCGCCGCGCTCCGCGAAGTGCGCCAATACATTGAACTTCCCTATGGCCCGGCCATTCGCGACGCGGCCCGCCGCGCCGCCGGAGTGCCGCCGGCCGATCTCCTTCTGCTCCAGCTCAAACAGAATCCCACTCAAACGGTGAGCCCCGCCGAAGCGCTGCGCCTGGCCGCCAGCGCGCAGACGGAGGACGAACGCGAGACCGCCCTGCGCCTGTTGCGCCAGCACCCGTGGGACACCAGTGCCGACGTCCCCGCCCTCCGTGGTGCACTCGCGCTTCTGGCCGAAACCGGCAGCCTCCTGCCAGTTCCCACCGCCGTAATCCTCCGCGCACTCACCGGGATCGACGACGCCGAGGACCCTCTCGCCGAAGCCGTCAAAGCCGCCGTCATCCTGGCCGCTTCCCCTGCCGATGTCGATGCCGCCATCTCTCCAACGCCCCTCGGCCGCGTCCTTAAATCTCTCCGGCAAACCGCCAGCCCCACCCTCCACATTCCCGATCTCTTCCCCAACGGACTCTGCGTGCAACGCTATGTTTTCCACGACGACGACGACGGCATCGAGTCCTTCACCAGCTTCCTCGCCGCCTACGCCAACGATCCCAATTGGTCCCTCCAGCGCACGCCCGATCGCATCATTCTCTCCAGCCGCAGCGCTCAGAATCGGCGCATACAGATCTACGCCAACGTCCCCAGCTCCAAGGCCGCGATCGCCGCCCCCCGCCCCACCATGCTCGTCCACCGCGGCCACGATCACCACTTCGACGCCACGCGCAAATTCCTCACCCACGACGCCCGCCTGGTCTTCCTCGGCAGTTGCCGGGGCATGGCCAACGTCGAGGACGTCGTCACCCGCTGCCGCCGCGCGCAGATGATCGCCACTCGCGGTATCGGCACCACCGCCGTCAACGACGCCTTTCTCCGCGCCCTCAACAATCGCCTCCTCGAACCCGGTGACACATTGGATTGGAACCAGTTCTGGGCCACGTTGCAGCCGGCGCTCGGCGCCAGTCAACACTTCCGCGACTACGTCCAACCGCACAAGAACCCCGCCGCCCGCTTCCTCGCCGCCTGGTATCGTGAGGCGCTATCCGCGCCATAATGGCGCCATGGCCTACGCAAAACCAATTGACTACGAAGACGCCTCGCCTGAAGTGAAAGCCCTGTTCGACGAGATCAAAACGCTGCGCAAAGTGGACGACGTGAACAACTTCTGGAAGTTCCTCGCCAACGATCCCGCCACGCTCCGCCGCACCTGGGAAAGCATCAAAGACATCATGGCCCCGGGCGCGCTCGACCCCGTGATGAAGGAGCTCATCTACATCGCCGTCAGCGTCACCAACGGCTGCGAATACTGCATCGCCTCGCACACCGCCGCCGCCGAAAAGAAGGGCATGACGCCGGCCATGTTCAACGAGATGATGGCCATCGTCGGCATGGCGAACGAAACCAATCGCCTCGTTATCGGCTATCGCGTCCCGCTCGACGAGTCTTTGCGGTAACGGAACTTTCCCGCGGCGGTTTACGTAGGAGCAAGTATGAACACCCAGCCCACCACCTTCGACCGTAGTCTGGTCGGCCCCTTGATGACGATCCTGGTCGGGACGATTCTCCTTATCAGCAATTTCGTTCCGGACCTGGGTTTCGACAAGCTCTGGCCCTTGCTGCTGATCGGCGGCGGCGCGGCCGCGCTATTCAGCCGCCGCTAGCATACACTGTGATCCATGGATCGCAGAACGTTTCTCTCCACCACCGGCGCCAGCCTTTTCGCACAAGGCGGCGCCAAGCCCAAGCGGGTCGGGCTGATCGGTTCGGGGTGGTATGGCAAGTCGGATCTGCTCCGTCTCATCCAGGTCGCGCCCGTGGAAGTGGTCTCGCTCTGCGATGTGGATAAGAACATGGTTGCCGCCGCGGCCGACATTGTTTCCCAGCGTCAGGCGTCGAAAAAGAAGCCGCGAACCTACAGCGACTACCGCGAGATGTTGAAGGAGAAGGACCTCGACATCTGCCTCATCGCCACGCCCGATCATTGGCACGCGCTCGCCATGATCGAGGCCGCCAAGGCCGGCTGCGACATGTACGTGCAGAAGCCGATCAGCGTCGATATCGTGGAAGGCCAGGCCATGGTCGCCGCCGCCCGCAAGTATGGCCGGGTTGTGCAGATCGGCACGCAGCGCCGTAGCACGCCGCATCTCATTGAAGCCAAACAACGCTTCCTCGATAGCGGCGCGCTCGGTAAGATCGCCTACGTCGAAACGTACTGCTACTACCATATGCGCGCGAAAGACAACCCGCCCGACGCGCAACCGCCCGCTCATCTCGACTATGAAATGTGGACCGGTCCCGCGCCCATGCGGCCCTACAATTCGCTCGTCCATCCGCGCCGCTGGCGCGCGTTCATGGAATACGGCAACGGTATCGTGGGCGACATGTGCGTCCATATGCTCGATATGGTGCGCTGGATGATGGATCTCGGCTGGCCGATTTCGGTCTCCTCCTCCGGTGGCATTCTCGTCGACAAAGCCAGCAAGGCCAACATCACCGACACCCAGGAAGCCACCTTCGATTTCGGCGACGTGAAAGTCGTCTGGACCCACCGCAGTTGGGGCACCGCGCCCGACGCGAAGTACCCGTGGGGCGCCACCTTCTACGGCGAAAAAGGAACGCTGAAGGCCAGTGTCATGAGCTACGATTTCATCCCTGTCGGCAAAGGCGAGACGATTCACAAAGACGTGAAGTACGAGCTCGACGAATACCCCGAAGACAAGACCGAAGCCGAACTCGAAAAGCACGTTGCCCCCGCCATTCGCGGCCATATGCGCGACCTGCTCACTGCGATTGAGAAGAGGTCAAAGCCCGTCGCCGACATCGAACAGGGCCACGTTTCCACGGCGTCCTGCATTCTCGCCAACATGTCCCAGAAGCTGGGCCGCAGCCTGAAGTGGGACTCCGCGAAGCAGCGCGTCATCGGTGACGACGAAGCCAATCGCCTCCTCACTCGCCCGTACCGCGCGCCGTGGAAACACCCGGATCCGAAGAAGGTTTAGCTACCCAAATAGCGCTGAATCCTCCGCGCCACCGCCGGGTCATCGGAAGCGGCCATCTCTTGCAGTACTTCGTCCAGCACGCCCCGCGCTGAGTCGTCTTCTGTCGCCGTCTCAATCGCCAACGCAGTGCGCCCCATCCGCAGCATTTCGCGGATGGCATCCGCATCGCGACAGAGATACTCGTGTGCGTAGAATTCGAGCGTCTGAATTCTCGGCACGTCAACATTCCCACCCACTCGCAAACAGTCAAGAAACCACTGCCGCATATAGTTCCGATCGACGTCGGATACTGGCCTGTCGTAGGGCCAGCTTGCGCCACAAAGGAACGATCCCGCCACCCCCGGACTGGTGCTTTCCAGATTCCGAATCCAATCGAGCAACTCCGTCGTTCTCTCCGTTCCCACGAACGTATGCAGCAAACCAATCGCGCGTGCGCCCCACATCCGCACCACGTAGCTATCATGCGCGATGGCTTTAAAATACGGCACTGAATCCCGCTCCCACGCTGCCCATTCCCACCGATCGGAAGGCCACTGCGTCATCGCTTCCACGTCCTCCGCCAGCGCATGGGCCAACCCCAAGGATGCCCACGAGAAATCTCCACTTAGACGATCCATCTCGCGCAGCTTCCGCATCAGAAAGTCACAACGCGAATTCTTCATCTCCTTCCAGCAAAAGGATAAGACTTCCCGGTCGCCCTGCCTGGCCAGCCACTCCGTGAACGCTCCCAGTGCCCGTTCCAACTGGCGCGCCTTCACACCGCTTGGGGGCCACCGCGCATTGAGCATCTCGTGAATGGCGCCGATGGCGTTATGCCTGGTCCAACTGCGCTCCTCGCTCGGCATCCAATCGAGCTCGTGTGTCGCCACCAGCGAGATATCCTGCACAACATCGGCCCACGGCCCCTGGGTAATGCGGTCTTCAATCGCCCCGGTAAGTAAGCCGCGATCCGCCCTCTCCTCCAACAGACGCCCAATCAACATGCCCCCAGCCCCCTCGCCCAGATCGCCCGCCGCTCCAAAAGTTCAATCATGTTCTCATATCGTAATGGACCACTCGCTCCCCCGTCGCGCTTTCCTCCTCACTCCCGCCCTCGCCGCCGCGCAAACAAACCAACCCGTCAACGCCCACATCCGCCCCTGGCACAACAAGCCCACTCTCTACATCCGCAACCAGCCCACCTACGCCTCCTTCTACGCCCTCACCGATTGCATCGGCGGGCGCTTCTCCTTCGAAGAAGGCCCCCGCCATAGCATCCGCCAGTTCGTCGACGCCGGCTTCAAACTCTTCCAACTCGACCTCTTTCTCGCCGACTACATCCTCGATCCCACCCTCGCCCGCCGCCAAATCAAAGGCATCACCGACCTCTGTCCCGATGCCGCCGTCGTCCTTCGCTGGCACTTGAACGTTCCCGAATCCTGGAAAAAACAAAACCCGGACGAACTCACCCGCTACGCCAACGGCGACTTCGAAAACCTCCCCAAAACAGTCCCCGTCCGCTACATCCAGGACGACCTCCGTCGCACGCCCCGCGCCAGCCTCGCTTCGGAAAAGTGGATGCAGCTAGCCCGCGAAAAAACCGTCGAACTCCTGAAAACTCTCGCCAAAACGCCCGAAGCAAAAGCCCTCGCCGGCATCCACGTAGCCTGCGGCGTCTATGGCGAATGGCACTACTGGGGCTTCATGCGCAACGAGCCAGACGTCAGCCGCCCCATGCAGCAGCGCTTCGACGCCTACCGCAAAGCGAAGAACGAACCGGTCGCCAAAATCCCGACACTCGAAGAACGGAAGGCCCTAGACGATGGCATCTTCCGTGACCCGCAAAAACGCGAAGCCGTCATCGACTACTACCGCTGCCAGCAGGAACTCGTCGCCGAACGCATCATCGAACTCTGCCGCCTCGTCAAGCAAACCTGGCGCGCGCCCATCCTCACCGGCACCTTCTACGGCTACTTCTTTTCCATGTTCAATCGCCAGGTCACCGGCGGCCACCTGGAGCTCCACAAAATCCTCCAATCCCCCCATGTCGATTACCTCAGCGCTCCCCAGGCCTACGGCACGCTTTACCGCGATATGGGCGGCAGCGGCATCACCCGCGCCCTCATCGAGACCATCCGTTTGAACGGCAAACTCTTCCTCGACGAGATGGACGAAACACCGTCCTGGAAGTGGCAGAACAACGTCGACACCGCCTTCCAACTCACCGACGTCCCCGCCGACATCGCCCTCATCCGCCGCAACGTGCTCGAAAGTTTCACCCGTGGCGCCGGCCTCTGGTACTACGATTTCGGCCCCGGCAACCAGTCCGGCTGGTGGGCCGACACGCGCCTGATCGCCGAGATCAAACGTCTCAAAGAACTCCTCGAAAAGTACCACCAACGCGACTACGCCCCCGCAGGTGACGTCCTCTTCGTCTTCGATACTGAGGTCTACTACTACACCGGCTCCACCGAAGGCGCCGACTCGATCACCGACCCGCTCGCCGTCAACCGCACCATGGGCGAAGCCTGGCGCACCGGCGCGGCCATCGAAACCATCCACCTCAAAGACCTCGAGAAGATCGACCTCTCCCGCTTCAAAGTCGTCGTCTTCGCCAACACCTGGCTCATGTCCGCCGCCCAGCGCAAGTTCGTCCGCGAGAAGGTCCACAGTCCCAACCGCCGACTCGTCTTCCAAGGCTTCCCCGCCTACACCGACGGCCGAACGCTCAACGCCGAATTCACCCGCGAAGTCACCGCCGGCGCCATCATCGCCAAGCCGCCCATCACCACCGAAGAGTGGCGCAAAATCTTCACCGAAGCCGGCGCCCATCTCTATCTCGATCACGGCGAAATCATCCACGCCGGTGGCGGGCTTATCCTCATTCACACCAAGGCCGGTGGCCGCCGCCGCCTCACCTTCCGCGCGAATAAAACCATCGAACTCGACCTGCCCCCCAAATCCTCCTGGCTCTTCGACGCCGCTACAGGCGAGCGGTTGCTCTAAATGAAAAAAGGGCCCGCGCGGAACGCGGGCCCTTGCGAACAAACGACTAGAAGACGATGCGAACCGCCATCTGAATGTTCCGGGGATTTCCACCCGAAACAATCTGGCCGAACAGCGGGCTGGAGACGTCGGTCGTCGCCCCGCGCGCATCCAACGCCGGCGTATTGGCGATGTTGAAGAACTCCGCCCGGAACTGTACGTTGTACCGCTCCTTGAACGTGGTGTTCTTCAGCAACGACATGTCGAAGTTGGTGCGGCCCGGCCCGCGCAACCGCGGCTGGCTGACGCTATCGGTAGGCAGCGTAAACGGAGCAGCCCGCTCAAACGCCGTCGTATCGAACCAGCGTGTCAGCGACTGCTGATCGCCGTCCAGCACCGGATCCTTCAGCCGGTTCGAACGGCCGTTGGTGGAGCTGAAGTTCAGCAGGTTGGTCACGTCCGGAGCAGTGATCAGCACTGGCCGGCCGGACTGCAGCACCGTGATGCTGGAGAACTGCCAACCGCCAAAGGCCTTCTGCAGCGCCGGATGGGCGTCGTTCAAAAGCTTCCGGCCCTTGCCGATGGGCAGATCGTACACGTAGCTGAACACCAGCCGGCGTGGCAGGTCGTTGGCCTCGATGCCTTTGTTGTAGCGCATGTTGTAAAGGCTGTTCGACGGCCCCACCACCCACGTGTTGGACTGCATCGTATTCGCGATCGTCTTCGATCCGGTGAACGACGCCGACAGCGTCATGCCGTTCGAATACTGCTTCTCCAGCCGCGCGTACCAGCTCTGGTAACTCATGTCGCCGTACGGATCACGGTGGATCAGGAGGTCCAGAAACTGCGGATACGGCCGCAACGCTTGACGCGCCTGGATCGTCGGTAGGCTCAACGCGCCCGAGGCGATCTTGCCGAAGAACGGATTCGGAACCGGAGCCAGCAGGCCGGAGCCCAGGCTCATCAGTGCCGGGTCATTCTGGTTCCGCTGCCGGTTCCAGTAGAGGTGCGTGGTCTTGGAGCCGACATAGGCTACTTCCAACATCGTCGTCGAATTCAGCATGCGTTGAATCGACAGCGTCCAGTTCCCCATATACGCGTTCGGCCGGTGTCGCGTGTCGCCGCGGACGTTTTGGCCCGCGAAGTTGGTGGTCCGGTCCGGGACGATGATGCCGCCCGCGAACGGATTGCTCCACGATCCGCCCACCGGCGGCGTGTTCACCAGCGGGTTCGGCGCGCCCAGGAACAGCGCGTTTGAAAGGAAGCTCCCGTTGCCGAAATCGGTCGCGGCCGCATTCACGCCCATGAAGGTGGCGTAGAAGATGGCGGCGCCGGTCCGGATCACCGTCTTCGGCGTGGCCTGATAGGCCAGCCCGATGCGGGGTGAGAAGTTCTTCTTGTTGGGATCGCTGGTGTAGCCTCCCGGCTCAATCAGCTTGAACGTTCCTTTCACGCCGGCCACTGGATCGGTCGCGTTGAAATCGATGTAGCCGATGTTGCCGAACTTCTCGGAGTACGGCGTCGTGTACTCCCAACGCAGACCCATGTTCAGAGTCAGCTTGTTTGTCACGCGGTAGTCGTCCTGGATGTAGGTGCCGTAGTAGCGCTGGTGGAGCGACAGCGGCCGCGTGATGGTAATGGCGCCCGCCTGCGGCACACCCAGCAGGAAGCTGGCAAAACCGTTGCCGGAGTTCAGTGCCGTTACCGTCGGGTCCGGGCCCTGCGTAAAGACGCGGTCGAAGATGTACTGCCCCGCCGACTGCTGCGAGTTGAACACGTTCAACTTGATGAGCTGCGTTTCGAAGCCCGCCTTGATCTTGTGGCGCGTCTTGATGAGCGTCACGTGATATTGGGCCTGATAGGAGTCCTGCGGCGCCAGCGAACGGCCCACGCCGCCCAGCTGGTCGAACTCATTCGGCGCCGCGCCTGTCACCGCCAGGCCCGCGCCCTGTGCATAGGTCTGCACAGAAATCTGCGGGAACTGTTGGAACAGAATGTTCCGCGTCACCGCCGGAGAGAACCCCAGCGAGGCCACGTCGAAGCCTTCGCTCAACGGCTTGGAATCGAACTGCAGACGCGTGAAACTGATGCGCCCTTCGCCAATCATGCTCGGCGAAAACGTCGAGGTCAGGCTGACCAGCGCACTGTTAGCGGGGTTCGAGCTGAGTGAACGCGGCGGGAACGCCGGGTTCAATGCAACCTGTGTCGAATTCTTCTGTTCGCGCCCGCCGTAACGGCCGTAGATACGGTGCTTGTCGCTGATGATGTGGTCGATCCGGCCAAACCAGCTGTCCTGTTGGGTGATCGCTTTGCCGACACGGAAATAGTTGTTGACGAGTGCTGCGCCTTCCCCGGGCCGGTTCGATTCGCCCCAGAACGGTACCACTCTCGTCGAAATCGGATGCACGCGCCCAGAGGGAATCCGGTTCCCGGGGAACGGGTCGCGGATCAATGTGCCTGGCGCCGCGGGGTTCGCTCGCGTCGTCGAGTAGTCGTAAATCGTGTTCAGTCTGCCCAACCGGTCCAAAGTCTGAGAGAAGTCGCCCTGCCGTTGCAGCGCCGTCGGCACCGTGGCCAGCGCCTGGTCCGGGCTGCCCTGCCGGATGCCTTCGTAGATCACGTAGTAGAAAGTGCGGTCCTTGATCAGTTTGCCGCCGACGCCGGCGCCAAACTCGTTGCGTTGGAACAGACCCTTGGGAACGCGGTTCCGGTTGTTCTGCCAGCTGTTCGCGTTCAAATGGTCGTTGCGCAGAAACTCAAACGCCACGCCGTGCAGTTGGTTCGTCCCGGACTTGGTGGCGACGTTGACGATACCGCCCGCCGCCCGTCCGAACTCCGCGGAGTAGCTGGAGGTCTCCACCTTGAACTCGCCCACAGCCTCGATCGGCACCGTGTAGGCGTTGCCCGATTCGGTCGTGCCGCGCGATTCACCGCCGTCGATCAGGACGCCGTTCTGCTGCGCCAAGCCGCCGTTGATCTGCGCTGTAGTGGAAACGCCGATGATGTCCTGTCCCGTGCCGCGTTGGCCGCTGGTCGGGATCACACCCGGCGCCGTTGCGGCCAGCGCCAATGGGTTGCGGCCCAGCAGCGGCAGTTCCACCACTCGCCGCTGTTCCACCACTTTGCCCAGGCCCGAGGTCTGCGCTTCCAATTGCACGGCCGTCGCCGTCACCTCCACGGCATCGGTCACCGTGCCCACTTCCAGGCTTACATTCACGGTGGCCGTCAGTCCGACCGTCAGCCGCAAATCGGTTAGCCGGTTCGCACGGAACCCTTGCTTGTTCGTCGTGACCTCATATAAGCCTGGCGATAGCGCCGGTGCGTAGAACAGACCGGCTGAGTTCGTCGTTGTGCGTGTTGTCACATTGGTTTCTGTGTTTCGAATTGCCACGGCCGCATCCGGGATGATCGCACCCGTTGAATCAGTGACCGTGCCTGTTACCGTTGCGCGCTCGCCCTGGGCGAATACCGAGGGTGCGAGCAGAATGATAAGTGTGAGGAAAACTCTTTGTATGGTTCGCATCGTTGCTACCCGCGCTGAGAGATATCACAAGCTGTCACCGCCTGCGCAACCACCGTTCAAGATATCTGAATGAGAACTTCTGCCCGTCGAATGCGCTCATTCGAATGAGAACGAAACTCGATATGAAAAAGTCACTGGCAGTGTTGGCATTGGGAGTCATAGGGCCGTTGGCGGCGCAGACCTCTTCCCTGGCGATCTCCGGCAAGCCAGGCGAAGAAACCGTGGTCATCCACAACGTCTCCTACGAGCTCGCCGGCAAGACGGTCCTGCGCAAGACGGAACACACTCGGCAGGTCATTGGCGACAAGGGCATTGACGCGTCTACGCGCATCGAAGCCTGGCCGCTCGCCGGTGACCGGAAGCAGCCGCCGAAATACGCGATCCAGGTGGAAGGAGTCGATGCCCGCGCCATCGATAACGAACTAATCATCGTCACCCGCGGTCTTGTGGACGAAACCTGGTGGACGGTCTATCGCCTCGCCGATGGCAAGCCGCTTTTCAATACCTTCGTCCAACCTGTCCGCATTCCGGACTCGAATCTCTACGCGGGCTACGACGTCCCCGCCGACGGTGACCCGCGGCTGAAGAACCCGAAGCTCATCGGCGTCATCCACTTCGCCGGCGCCGAAGGCACGCCCCGCCGTATCGAGATCCATGCCAGCGACGCCACCCGCGCCCGCACCCTACGTTCCTTCGCCGACGTCACGCCCTCGATGGAATTCAACTACGCCCAAAAACTCCTCGTCCTCACCATCCGCAACGGCCAACCCGACGCCCGCATCGAAATCCCCGTCAATGCCCCCGGCGTCATCCGTTGCTGTGATATCGTGGCGCGGTGATCTGTAAGCTCTCCCTCGCAACCCTCTTCGCCGCAGCCGCGCTAACGGCCCAGCAGGCACCCGTCAATACCGACCTTCACTACAAACTAGGCCCCGATTCCCTCGCTCAGGAAGGCGTCCCGAAAGGCGCCATCAAGGGGCCGTTCCAAATCCCCAGCGAAGCCTACCCGGGCACCTCCCACACCTACTCCGTCTACGTACCCGCCCAGTACGATCCGGCCAAGCCAACGGCGCTCATGGTCTGGCAGGACGGCCCCGCCATGATGGCCCCCGAAGGCGACGCCCGCGTCCAGAACGTGCTCGACAACCTTATCTACCGCCGCGAAATTCCGGTGATGATCGCCGTCTTCATCAGCCCCGGCCGACGTCCCGATCAGGCCGAATCCACTCCCAAGGAATGGGGCGACCGCGTCAACAACCGGCCCACCGAATACAACACCATCGATGACAAATATCCGCGCGTCATCGTCGACGAACTCCTGCCCGTGCTGAACAAGGAGTACAACATCTCCAAGGACCCCGAACAGCGCGGCGTGGCCGGCGCCAGCTCCGGCGCCATCGCGGCCTTCACCGTCGCCTGGTATCGGCCCGATCAGTTCCGCAAAGTGCTCAGCGTCGTCGGCAGCTTCGTCGATCTTCGCGGCGGCCACAAGTATCCGGACCTGATCGCCGCCGCCGAAAAGAAACCGCTCCGCGTCTTCCTGGTCGACGGCCGCAACGACAACCGCGGCCAGCGCCCCGGCGGCGCCTACAACCAGAACCGCGACTGGTTCTACCAGAATGTCCGCATGATGAAAGCCCTCACCGCGAAAGGTTACGATGTGAACTATACCTGGGGCATCGGTCGCCACGGCCAAAAGCAGGGCGGCGCGCAGATCCCGGAGATGATGCGCTGGCTCTGGCGGGACCACGCCGTTTCCACCGACGTGAACGACATGGTGGAACGCTCCTTCCAGGAGCCCGCGAAACCGAAACAATAGCGAGGAGAACCCAGATGGCGGAGAACAAAACCAAGGCGACCGAAGTCAGCGTCACCGCCTACATCGATGCAATCGAGAACGAGACCCGGCGCGAAGAGGCCAAGGTGCTCGTCAAGTTGATGCGGAAGGTGTCCGGCGAGAAGCCCGCCATGTGGGGCCCCTCCATCATCGGCTTCGGCCGCCATCACTACAAGTACGACTCCGGCCGCGAAGGCGATTCCCCCAACATCGCCTTCTCCCCGCGCAAAGCCGCCCATTCCCTCTACGGATTCACCGGAACCGATGGCGCCGACGCGCTGCTCGCCAAACTCGGCAAACACACCACCGGCAAAGGCTGCCTGTACATCAAGAAACTCAAGGACGTTGACCTCGGTGTCCTCGAAGCCCTGGCCGCCAACGCCGTGGCGGCCAAGAAGGGTCAGTAACTACTCCCGCAGTCCAAACGTGTACAGCGTGTGGCCCACCGCAATGGTCACACGCTGTTTCCCGTTCACCAGATAGGTCATTGGCGAAGCCACCGTCTGCCCGCCCAGATACAGCGTCCACAGCAGCTTTCCATTCGTCGCATCCAGCGCGAACACATTGCCCTCCCGGTTCCCCGTGAACAGCAAATTGCTCGCCGTGGTCACAATGCCGCCATCGCTCACGTCGGTGGTCTTGAACTCCCACACCTTCGCGCCCGTCGACGGGTTCAACGCCCGCACCGCGCCATAACCGGACTTCGGATCCCGCCGCCCCAGCCGGTCCCGCCGCGTCGATTGCACCTCCGCCTTAATCCCGCCACCGGCATACCATTTGCCCAGTTCATACTCCTGGTCCCAGGCAAAGTAGATGCTGGAATAGTCGTCCCAAACGTTCAAATAGAACAAGTCCGTTTTCGGGCTGTACGAAGGCGCGAACCAGTTCGTGCCGCCCTGCACTCCCGGGAAAATCACCGTGCCCTGCGGGCTCGGCACCTTGCCCGGCACGCGCATCGGCCGGCCCTTGTCGTCCAACCCGCTGGCCCAGTCCAGCTTCACAAACGGCGTCCCCTGCAGGAACTCGCCCGTCACCCGATCGATCAGATAGAAGAAGCCGTTCCGGTTCGCCCACAACATTAGCTTGCGTGGCCTCCCACGCCATTCGCGATCCACCAGCACCGGCGTCTGCACCGCGTCCCAGTCCCATTCGTCGTGCGGCGTGAACTGGAAGTGCCACTTCAGTTTCCCGGTATCGGCGTCCAGCGCTATCACGGAACTCGTGTAGAGGTTGTCCCCCGGACGCACCTTGGCGTTCCAATCCGGCCCAGCATTCCCGATGCCCCAATAGGTCAGGTTTAGCGCCGGATCATACGAGCCGGTCAACCAGATCGGCCCGCCGCCATGCTTCCATGAGTCTCCGCCCCACGTCTCGTGGCCCGGCTCGCCCGGCTCGGGAATGGTCTTAAACTTCCAAAGCTCCTTGCCGGTCTTCGCGTCATAGGCCGCCAGGAATCCGCGAATCCCCAGCTCTCCACCCGCCGTGCCAATCAGCACCTTGTCCTTGATGATCAACGGCGCGTGCGTCAGTGCGTAGCCCTGCTTATAGTCGACGACAACTTTCTCCCACCGCAGTTGCCCCGTGATCGCGTCGACAGCCACCAGCTTCCCGTCCAGCGTGCCCATGTAGAGCGTGTTGTTATGCAGCGCCAGTCCGCGGTTGATCTTGCCGCAGCAAGGATAAGTGACATCCGGATTCTTGTGCTCGTAAATCCAGAACTCGCGTCCCGTCGCCGCGTCCAACGCGATGATCGTGTTCGGCGCCTCAGTCAGGTACATCACGCCATCCACCACCAGCGGCGTCGCCTCGAACTTCTCCAGCGATTGCGCCTGGAACGTCCACTTCAGTTCCAGATTCTTCGCGTTCGCCGGTGTGATCTGCGTCAGCGCGCTGTGATGCGTGCTCGAATAGTTGCCGTGATACGTAATCCAATTCGCATCCTGCGCCAGCAGGCCCACGCCCATCAGCATCGTGAGGAATTTCATTTCGCAGCTCCCTGCAACGTCGCCAGATAAGCCACCAGATCATCTACCTGCCCGGCCGTCAACTTTTCTTTGAACGATGGCATCGCCGATCGTCGCTCCAGCGTCTGCTCCTGCAAGTCCGCCTTCAAAACGGACCGTAACTTGCCCGTCGAATCCAGCACCTGCAGCGAGAATGTATCTTCGTTCAATCGCGATCCACGAAGCTTCTGCCCGTTCTTCATCGTGGCCGTCCAGAGCCAGTATTCCGGCGCCACTTCCGCGCTCGGGTCTACCAGTGCCTGCGCCAACTCCACCGCCGATAGCCGCGTGCCAATGGCCGATAAATCCAGGCCCCGCGCCGCGCCGTTGCCGTTCAGCCAGTGACAGTTGATGCATTTACTGGCGGCGAACAGCTGTTCTCCCGCCGCCGCGTTCCCCTTCGCCGCGCCAGCCCGTCCGGCGCTCAGTCCGCGAATGAATCCCACAATCTGCCAGATCTCCCGGCCGTTCATCGAGAACCCGGGCATCGACGTTCCGGCCACACCTTTCGTGATTACCCGGAACAGTCCCTCATCGTTCGACGCATGGCGAAAGTTCCCGCTGGCCAGGCTCGGCCCGCTGGCTCCGCCCTTCCCGTCCACGCCGTGACAACTGGCGCACTGCGATCGGTAAAACGTCCCGCCGCGGGCGCGGTCGTCCGGAGATTGGAACGGATTCTTCAGCGCCGTGTCGCTGTGTTGCGCCAAAAGCGTTGTGGCGCCGAGTAGGAGTAGGAGACGAGGATACATCCAGCTCGAAAGTATATCTCTCTTTGCGAGAATCCTGTTTGACCCCGCAAAAGGTGTGTCAAGATCATCAAATGCGCGCACTTTTAACGTGTTTTTTGTGCACTTTTGCACTGTTTTCACAGCCCGATCCGCTCGTTTTTGACATCAAATGGGTCAATCCACCGACGGATCCACCCCGCGGCGTGACCCATCATGTCTTCCAAAGCGCGGCCATGAAGACCGATGTGGGTTTCAATATCTACCTGCCGACCGAGTACGCGACCGCCGTAAGTAAAAGATTCCCGGTGATTTACTGGATGCACGGCGCCGGCGGGCACGAGTCGCAGGGCCTGGCCCAGGCCGCGCTGCTCGATAAAGCCATCACCGCCGGCCTCATGCCGCCGACGATAATGGTGATCCCGAACGGCGGCAAGCGCAGCGAGTATCGCGATTGGAAGGCGCAGAACATTCTTGCGGAGACCATGATCATAAAGGAGTTAATCCCTCTCGTCGACGCGCGCTACCGGACGGCGGCCGCGCCCTTCGGGCGCGCCATTGAGGGCATGTCGATGGGTGGGAACGGGTCGTTGAAG
>CAMATG010000015.1 GCA_945860645.1 Candidatus Sulfopaludibacter sp. SbA3
GGCATCTGCGGTTTTCCTTTGCACCGACGGCCGAGGGGCAGTACGTGGTGAAAGATGCGGCGCGGACTGAACCGTTGCGACGCGTGGAGGGGCTATACCCCAACACGCCGATGCCGCTGGACTACGCGCTGGTGACGCGGCTATTGGACCCGCAGCAGGACCGGCGGCTGGTGGCGATGGGCGGGATATCGGGACTGGGAACACGGGTGGCGGCGGACTTCGCGACGAGCGCGCGGCACTGGGAGCAGTTCGCGCGGATGGCGCCGGCAGGGTGGGAGAACAAGAACGTGCAGGTGTTGCTGGAAACACGAATCGTGGGCGATACGCCGAATCCGCCGACGATTATTGCGTTTCACGTTTGGTAGTTAGAGGGCGATTTTCTCTGGCGCGATGTTGAGGGCAAGGGCGCCGAGGAGACCTGCGTTCGGCCCGGCGGCTGCGCGGCGGACGGCGACACCATCGGCCGGGAACATGCGGACGCGTTCGTTGACGGCGGCGCGGACAGGCATGAGGAGGAGGTCGACGAGTTCGGACATGCCGCCGGAGAAGAGAAGCGCGTCGGGGTGGAGGGCGGTGACGAGGTTGGCGGCGGCGATGCCCAGGTAGAAAGCCGCTTCGCGGAAGGCCTGTTGGGCGCGGGGGTCACCATTGCGGGCGGCAGTGGCGGCGGATTCGGTATCAGGATAGCCGGCGGCGCGGGCGATGGCGGGGCCGGCGGCGATGACTTCCAGGCAGCCGGGGTTGCCGCAGGCGCAGAGGGGGCCATTGGGCATTACGGTTTGGTGGCCGATTTCGCCGGCGGCGGAGAGCGCGCCGAGGCGAAGGCGGCCATCGATAACGATGCCGCCGCCGATGCCGGTGCCGAGGGTGAACATGACGAACGATGGATATTGGGGGCCGTGGCCGTAGAGGAGTTCGCCGAGGGTGGCGCAGCGAGCGTCGTTGAGCAGACGGACGGGCATTTGGAGGCGACGTTCGAGGAACGGCCCGGCGGGGACGCCGCGCCACTGGGTGGGGAGGTTGGGAACGAAGTTGACCTGGCCGGTGCGGAGGTCGATCAGGCCGGGGACGCCGATGCCCAAGGCGGCGGGGCGCTGGCCGGCGCGGGAGGAGAGAGAATCGATGAGATTGGCGATGGTGGAGAGGATTACTTCGGGGCCGGCGCCGGGGGGAGTGGGGACGGTTTCGGTGTGGAGGAGCTGACCGGCGGGGTTGCCGAGGGCGGCGGCGATTTTAGTTCCGCCAAGATCGACGGCGGCAAAGAGGGTTTCCATAGAGGCGCTGTGATATCCTGAGCTTGAACTTTACCGCACGGGAGGTCGTTCCATACATGGGCACGCTAGGAACACAGGAGATGATCATCATTTTTCTCCTGGCCTTGCTGATCTTCGGCCCCAAGAAGTTACCGGAGCTGGGGAAAACTGTGGCCAAAGCTATGGGCGAGTTCCGTCGAGCGTCGTCAGAACTGAAGTCCACGTGGGACCGCGAGATGCAGCAGATCGAAAAGGAAACTGAACCGATCAAAAAGGCTGCGGAAGAGTACCACGAACAAATTCACAACTACGACGACTCCTCGTATTACGACTACGGAGCTTACGACTCCGGCAGTTCGGAATTGACGGCAACCCCATCCACAACTGTAGGCGAACCCGCAACATTGGGCGCTGAACAAACGAATGCGACAGCAAGCACGACGGAACCGGCCGGAGCGCCGGCCGATTCGAGCGCGGCTGTAGCAGCGAAGGCACCGGAAGGAACAGTGGCGCAGGGCGGAACACCTGTGGATACTGTAAAACCGGCCGCCGGTTGATTGGGTAGGTTATGTCCGTCCCGGAAGATAAAAACAGGGATACCCCTGTAGAAAACACTCATGTCCCGATAGAGGGTCAGCCCAAGGCTGACTCCGGGACGGATACTGCCCATACGAGTTATGAGCAGACGACAGACCACGACTATGATTCGCATTATCATAGCGACGCGTCGTATCACGATGACCCGTATTCGGGGCAATCGTATGGAGCTGAACCGCCCAGCACGTCGTTAGAGACAACGCCGGCGATAGCGCCGGTGGTGGCTTCGACCGGCGGAAGCGGTGGGAGCAGCACGCCTCCTCCTTCGGAAGAAGAGGAAGACGACGATGACGACGGGATGCTGCGAATGAGCTTCCTGGAGCACTTGGAAGAGCTTCGGAAGCGGATCATCTCGGCATTGATGGGGCTTGGCGTTGCGTTCGGGTTGGCGTTGATATTCGCCAATGAGATGTGGAAGGCGGTGAGCGAGCCGGCCGCGACCGCGTTGAAGGCGTTGGGCTATCCGCCGTATTTGAGCCAGATCGGCCCGATGGATTCCTTCCAGGTGATCTACATGAAGCTCCCGCTGCTGGCGGCTATCTTCCTGAGTTCACCGTGGATTTTGTGGCAGGCGTGGTCGTTCATCGCGCCGGGGCTGTATAAGAAAGAACGGAGCTTCGCGGCGCCGGTGATTCTGAGTACAGCCGGGTTGTTTGTATTGGGCGGGCTGTTCGCCTACTTTGTGGCGTTCCGGTTCGGCCTGGAGTTTTTGTTAGGGATCGGCAAGGACATCAACGTTGTCCCGAACATCAACATGGTCGATTACTTCGATCTGTTCGTGAATGTGACGCTGGGTATCGGTGTTGTCTTCGAGTTACCGATCATTATTTTCTTCCTGGCCTTGCTGCGGATTGTTACGGCGAAGTTCCTGTTGGAGCATTCGCGGTACGCGATTCTGATTATCGTCATTGTGGCGGCGCTGATTACTCCGACGCCGGACATCTTCAACCTGATGCTGTTCGCGGTGCCGATGGTGGTGCTGTACTTTGTCGGCGTATTCGCGGCGTATCTGCTGCAGTTACGGCGAGACGAGAAGAGCTTCCCGTGGTTGTCGGTACTGGTGGTTCTACTGGCCGTGGCGGGCGTTGCGGGGGCAGTTGTTTGGGCGCTGGTTGCCAAGTATGGCTACAAAGTGGTTCCCTACTGGCCCTTCCTGCTTCGCTAAAGGCAGCGGGAATTGCAAATCGTTCAAAATCGGTACTTTTGGTCTGTAACATCGTGAGACGTTTTCGTATACGATGTTGGGAGAAATCCAGACAATATGGGTGCCGCAGCAGAATTGGCGGGAGGCACCGGTTTGTTTACCGGAGCTGCTTCTATGGACCTGCAAAAGGCCATTCGCGATTTATACGAAGAAAAAGAACGGATTGACGGAGTAATCGCCTCTCTGGAGCAATACTTACGGACGAACGGGACCGTGACGCCCAAGCGGAAGCGCGGGCGAAAGTCGATGGGCCCGGAAGAACGGCAAGAGGTTTCGGCGCGGATGCGGAGTTACTGGGCATCACGCCGAACCGAGGCGAATTCTTAGGCCAAGCTACTTCTTAAAGAACCACAGCCAGAAATACTGCTCGCCCGCACCGTGCCGGTAGCGGGGTTCGAAGCCGCAGCGTTCGGCCATGGCGACAGCGTCGTCATCGGAAAAGGGAACGCCCAACCACGTATCATCTTCTGTGGTTTTGATTGAGGTGTCCCCCTGGACCTGGAACTTGAACAACGCACCGGGACGGAGCAGGCGGGAGACTTCGCGCACATAGTTTTCAATCACTTCGCGGCTGGGGATGTGCTGGAAGACGATGGTGGAGAAGGCGAAATCGAAGTTTCCGCCGGGGATGACGGAAAGATCCATGCCGTTGTTCTGATAGACATGGGCGCCGGGGTGATTTTCGACGGCGCGGGTGGCGCGGGCGACCATTTCGCCGGAGACGTCGACGGCGTGGACTTCGCCGAACAGATTGGCGAGCGCGCGGGTGACACGACCGGCGCCGCAGCCGATTTCGAGGACCTTCATCTGTTTGGGCTCGCGGCCCTGGCAAATATTGGTCATGTCTGTGAGAATTTCTTCGGCGATAGTGCGTTCACCGGAGGCGAAAAAGGTTTCGTCGGTCCACTCTTCGGTGGCGGTATTGACGTAATACCGGGCATTTTCGCGGGCGCGAGCGTCCCAATCGGCTCGCATTTTTTCCAGGGTGTTTTGCAAAGGAAGCTCCGGCATGGTTCCTTCCCATTTTAGCGGGTATCGATGCTATACTGAAACTTAGTCAGTGGGCGGCTAGCTCAGTTGGGAGAGCACCACGTTCGCAACGTGGGGGTCGTGGGTTCGAATCCCATGCCGTCCACCAATCCTCCCCTTTTTTACACTGACATCAGAAGGCACATGGTCCTTTCCGACGTTGACATCCGGCGCTACATCGCCGAGGGGAAAATAAAGATCGATCCGGAACTTCCCGAAGATCACTTCGGCAGCTGTTCCATCGATTTCCGTTTAGGGAACGAGTTCAGTGTTTTCGAACACAGCAAATTCCCGTTCATCGACCCGCGCGACAAGTTCGCGATTCAGGGCATGATGCGCACGATTGTGGTGGAGGACGGGGAACCGTTCATTCTACAGCCGCGCGATTTTGTACTGGCGATCACGATGGAAGCGTTGGACCTGGCCGATGATGTGTTGGGGCGGCTGGAAGGCCGGTCGAGCCTGGGGCGGATTGGGATTATTGTCCACGGCACCGCCGGGCTGTTCGATCCGGGTTGGACCGGGAAGGCCACGCTGGAGCTGTCGAACCTGGGACGCGTGCCGGTGGCGCTGTATCCGGGGATGCGCATTTGCTCGTTCACGTTTGAACCGTTGAGCACGCCGTCGTCGAATCCGTATCGAACGAAAAAGGGCAACAAGTACGCCGGGCAGACGAGCCCGCTGGCGTCGCGGTTGTCAGGGGAAGTCAGCACGCTAAAATAGCCCGTATGCTTCGCCATACGTTGGCTACTTTGCGATTCCGGCTGGACCGTGCGCTGGATGGCGCGCCGGCTGATTTTGGGGAGTTTCGCCCTGCCGGTGTGCGCGCGCCGGTGGAGATTCTGGCGCACATGGGCGACCTGATGGATTGGGCGCTGCGGCAGGCGAATGGGTCGCCGGAGTGGACGGTGGCGACGCCGTTGGCCTGGGATGGGGAAGTGGCGCGGTTCTTTGCGGCGCTGGAGAAGCTGGAGGCGCGTGTGGACGCGGGGGCCGTGGAGTGTGAGGAAACCCGCCTGTTTCAGGGGCCGATTGCCGACGCTTTGACCCACACCGGGCAGATTGCCTTGCTGCGGCGGATGCATGGCGCGCCGGTGAAGGCGATGAACTATTTTAAGGCGGAGATTTAGGGGACGTTGGCGAGGCTATTTTGGGGACCGAGCTATCTTCCGGCTTGGCGGGCGGGGGGACACTCCCTGCCTCGTCACCGAATTCGGCTTCACGGCGGAAACGCCATCTTCCTGTGCTACCGCCGCCAAGCGTAGCAGCTACCCGCGTCGGCTCCAAACCCAGCCGAGCCAGGGACCGACGACCAAGCTTCAACTGCACATCGCGTGCCTGTATGCGATAAAGCGACCAACCCCACCTGTCCCTCACCCCCCACAATCAGTAACCACAATCGGCAACAAGTCCCGCTCCGGCGCCCCCGGCCCCGGCCGGAACGCCACCTGCACTCCCAGCTCCCGTCGATCCTCCCCAAATAAGCCCAACGCTCGGTCCAACGCAAACTCCAACCGCACGGTCTCTCCGGCAGAATCCAACGCAAACGACCCCTCGTAAACCTGCTCCCCGCTTCCACCAAAAACCCCGACCTCCAACACCACCCCATCCGCCCAAACCGCCAGCCGCACCGGCGCCAGCCCCTCTGGCACCGTAAACAAAAACCGCAAACGCATCGTACCCGCGGCTTGCGGCCGCCATACCTGCGCCGAAAACACCCGCTCCGTCCACCGCCACCGCTCGTCTTCCAACTCGTGCCAACCCGCCCCCAACTCCGCCCTCAGCTCCCCGTCCGAAACCCGCGTCAACAGCACCAGATCCTGCACGCCGTAATGCGCCGGCTCCAACACGGCCAACCCGAACTCGGCTGCCAGCTCCCGCACATAGGCCTCTTCATAGGCCACCGCGTTCGCCGGAAAATCCTCCCGGTTCACCGCATACCTCGCCCGCCGGCAGGGAAAACGGATGCCATGCCGCGCCATCCCCGCCGCCGCCTCGTCCGCCGACTGGTAAAGGAAGAAGGACGTGTACGCCACCCCACCCGGTGCCAGCAACCGGCTCACCTCACCCAGGTAGTGCCTCAGCTCCCCGGCCAGCAGATGAGTAAAAACGCTGGTCGCAAGAATCAGGTCACAACTCCCATCCGCACGCGGAAACCGGTAGCCGCCCACCGTTTCCGTACCCTCCGGGTTGTAGGAGGGGTTCCGGCAGTCGGCATGGTAAAAGGAAAACCGCCCGTTCCGCGGAGAGATATGAGAAACACACCAGTCCACGCATTCCCTGTCCACGTCCATGCCCGCATACTGTAGTTGCAGCCGATCCAGCCGCGGCTCGGTGGCCAGCGCATAAGCGATCCGTCCACAGCCGCAGCCGATATCGAGCAGCCGCGAACCCTGCCCCAACAACTGCCACCGCCACAGCTCATCGGCAAACCAACTGCCCGCCTTGTCGAAGCCCTGCGCCCCGCCAACAAAGGCGCGCAGCGAATACGGGGGCCAATGTTTCCGCCCCGTCACCTGCCGGATCGCCGCGTCGGGCATATCCAGAAAGACGCGGTCGAACCATCTGCGCAACAAAAAGTGGTGCCGGAACCACGGAAACTGCATGAAGTGGACCAGCTCCAGTATAGGGCGTGATTGGGCTTGGACGGGGCGGGTTTCCGACGTCGGACTAGAGTGCTAGCTGCGGGCAGGCAGGCCTATCTCGGGTGCATGGCGAAGCCGTAGAGGGTGTCTCCGGTGGCAACGATCACATACTGCACACCGTCGAGCTGGTAGCTGATGGGGCCGTTGGAAATGGCCGCGCCGAGATTGGCGCGCCACAGCGGCTGGCCGGTGGTGGCGTTCAGGGCGACGAAGTTGCTCTGCGGATCGGCGGCGAAGACTACGTTGCCGGCCGTGCTCAACACGCCGTTGCGCGGGCCGCCGGGGCCTTCCCACTTGTGGCTCCATTTGATCTTGCCGGTCTTGTAGTCGATGGCCTGCAACATCGCCTCGGAGTAGCCGCCGCGGTCGTTGCCGCCCCAGCCTTCGGGCTTATCGGTGTCGTCGTAGATGTACCAGACGCTATAGGCGTTGGACGCGTTGACGTAGAAGAGCCCGGTGGCCGGGCTGTAGCTGGGCGGGGGCCAGTTGGCGGCACCGGCCTGATTGGGCGAAACAAGCGCGCCGTCGATTTGCGGGTACTTCAGGGGATCCGGGATGGGCTGGCCTTTCGCGTCGAGGCCCTTGGCCCAGTTGGCGCGGGCGAAGGTGGACGTGACGACGTTCTTGCCGGTGACGCGGTCCAGCACGAAGAAGTAGCCGTTGCGGGAGGCTTGGGCCAGCAACTTGCGGGGCTTGCCGTCGATAACGCCGTCAATCAGCACGGGTGTCTGGTTGGCGTCCCAGTCATGCGTGTCGTGCGGGGACGACTGGAAATACCACTTCATCTTGCCGGTGTCGGGGTTGAGGGCAATGATGCACTCGGTGAAGAGATTATCGCCAAGGCGGCCTTTGTGGGCGACGACGGGCTGGGGGTTGCCGGTGCCGAAATAGATGAGGTTCAGTTCGGGATCGTACGTTGTTGACCCCCAGGTCATGCCGCCGCCGTGCATCATGGCTTCCACGCTGGGCCAGGTTTTGGCTTCGGGGGTGCCGGGTTCGGGGTGGGTGTACCAGCGCCACTGGCGTTCGCCGGTTTCGGGGTCGTGGGACTGGATGTAGCCGGGGACGTCGAGATCGTCACCGCTGACGCCGGCGATGACGTGATTGCCGACGATGAGCGGGGCGGCGCTGGCGTAGTAGAGCTGATCGGGATCGCAGATCTGTTTGTGCCAGCGTTCCTTGCCGTCCTTCATGTTGAGGGAGACAAGGTTGCAATCCGGCGTTTCGAAGTAGAGCCACTTTCCGTAGACGGCCACTCCGCGGTTGCCGATGTGGATGCCGCCGCGGCTGGGCCAAGCGAAGTGCCAGAGTTCGCGGCCGGTACGGGCATCGATGGCCCAGACGTGGTCCGGAACGGTGAAGAACATGACGCCATCGACCACGACGGGGGAGGACTTGATGGAGCCCGGGAAGGGGCCGCCGGTGGAGGGCAGGCTGATGCGGTGGACCCAGGCGAGGCTGAGCGATTGCACGTTCGACGCATTGATATTCGTCAGCGGGCTGAAGCGGCGGCCAGAGTAGTCCCCGTTGAAGGAGGGCCAGGTGTCGGTGGGCGGCTGGGAGAGCTTGGCCGGGTCGAGCGTCTGGGCAAAGGCCGCGGTGGCGAGGAGGAGGAGAATGGCGGTCTTCACTTGATCGACTCCAGGTAGGCAACGATGTCGTGCATGTTCTTGTCGGTGTATTTGTTGAGCAGTTCGATGTGGCCCTGGTAGGGATCGTTCTTCACGACTTTGAGCGAGGCCGAGCGGGTCCAGGTTTGGTATTCGCCGGCGGCGTCGCGGAGGGAGACGTTGAAGTCATCCAAGTGGACGAGGACGCCGGAGACGGTCTTCCCATTGGCCGGGGTGACAGCGAGCGTCACCGGCTTGGGCGGGGCCACATTGCGGGCGCCGCGGCCGAACCCGAAGGTCTTGGGGAAGAGGAACTTCTGCTGGATCATGACGGGCTCGTATTTGCGGCCGATGCCGGCGAGATCGCCGGTGACCGAATGGCACTTGGCGCAGCCGCCGGCGCCGTTGAAGAACTCCTGGCCGGCCTTGGCGTCGCCGGTGAGGACGTTGATGGGCTGGGAATACGGGCCGCTACGAAGTGTATCGGTGACCTTCAGGTGGAGGAAGTGGGAGAGCTCCATGACCTGCGAGCCTTCGATGGAGGCCGAGGGGCGGCCGGTGGTGGTGGGGTGTTTTTTGAGCTTGAGGAAGTTGCCGATGGTGGCGCCGTAGCGGTCCTTGAGGACGACGAGGGAACGGACGATGTCGGTGCCTTCCTGTTTGCCGCCGCGGGCGGCGGCGCCGTGGCAGCTCAAGCATTCGGCGTTATAGATGGACTTGCCGCGTTCGGCGGCTTCGGGGTCGACGATGTGGGCGTCGTCCGGGCCGGCGCCGATGAAGCCAGACCCACCGGCGCCGGCAGTGCCGGAGCGGGGCGGGAGATTTTTGCCGAGATACTCAACAATTTCGCCGAATTCGGAGGAGCTGGCCTTGGCGCCGCGGGCGACCATGCCGTTGACAACGTTGGACCAGTTGTCCCGGGAGTAGCCCTTACCGGTGACGATTTCAACACCGTGGCAGGTGGCGCCGCAGACGCGCTGGACGATCTCCTTTCCAGGGCCATCCGGCAGCGGACGAGGGGCGGGGCGGGGCGGGCCGCCGCGTTGTCCTTGGGCCGCGAGCGTTGCGGCAAGGAGGGAAGACAGGAGAAGACCACGATACGGGAAGGTCATGTTGGGTCGTCACGAGGACCCACAGATTATACCGCCTGAGCGAGGGTGAGGGCGCTTTCAAAATCGGCCAGAATATCGCGCCAATCCTCGATGCCGATGCTGACGCGGACGAGGCCGTCGACGACGCCGGAGAGCTGGAGTTCCTCGTCGCTGACGGCGGAATGGGTGGTGGATCGGGGGTGGCAGACGAGCGTTTCCACGCCGCCCAAGCTGACGGCGTTGCGGGCGATTTTCAGGTTGCGGAGGAACTCAAAGGCCGCCGGTTTGCCGCCGTGGAGGATGAGGGTGAAGATGCCGCCGGGGTAGTCGCACTGGGCGTCGCGGATGCGGATTTGTTCGGGATCGGTGAAGAGGGATGGGTAGTAAATTTTCTGGACGGCGGGGTGGGTGGCGAGGCGTTCGGCGATACGCTGCGCATTCTTGGACTGGCGATTCATACGCAAGTGGACGGTGGGGAGGCGGGAATCGAGGATCCAACATTCGTCGGGCGCGAGGATGTTGCCGAACAGGCTGCGGCGGGCGCGGATGGGCTTCATGACCTCCGGGTCACGGGCGAGGGCGACGCCGGCAAGGATGTCGGAGAAGCCGCCAAGATATTTCGTTGCGGAGTAGAGAGCGATGTCGGCGCCGAGGTGAAGGGGGTGTTGGAAGGCGGGGCCGAGGAAGGTGTTGTCGACCATGACGAGGGGGCGGGGTTCGCGGGCGGCGGCGGAGGCGACGGCGCGGGCGATGTCGGGCATGTTGAGGGTGGGGTTGGCGGGGGCGTCGAGCAGGACGATGCGGCAGTGGGGGGTGTGCTGGATGGCGCGGTCGAGGGCGGCGGAATCGCCACCGGGGACGGGAACGCCGAGCAGGCCCCAGGGTTCGAGGAACTTCTGGATGAGCGCCTGCGTGCCGCCGTAGATGGGCACGGTGTAGACGATGGCGTCGCCGGGGCGGGTGTGGGCCATGATGGCGGTCATGATGGCGGCCATGCCGGAGTTGAAGACGGCGGCGGCGCGGGCGTGGGCTTCGAGCGGGAGGATGTGGGCTTCGACGATTTCGGCGTTGGGGTGATTGAAGCGGGAATAGACGAGGTCGGCTGTTTCGCCAGGTTCAGGCTGGATGCGGCCGCCGAGGATGGAGAAGGCCCGTTCGGCGGCTTCGGGCGAGGCGAAGACGTAGGTGCTGGAACGGAAGACGGCGGGGCGGGCGGAGCCGACGGAGAGAGCCGGGTCGAAGCCGGCGGTCAGGACGGCGGTGGACGGATGGACTTTTCGCTCTTGGTTGCTCACGCCCCGATTGTAGCGGGATTCGCTGGCGATGAGATGATGAGCATAACCTTGACCGCCGCACAACAAGTAGCGCGACAGGCCGTGACCGAGCAGATCTCGCGTCTGGTCCACGGCGTCTATGTCTATGCGAGCATGTTGGTGGTGCTGGCGTGGACGACGCCGTTTGCCGTGGACCATCCGCGTGTGTACTGGGGATGCGCGGCGTGCATGGCCAGTGGGGCAGCGGTGCGGCTGGCGCTACGTCTGTTCTGGGAGCGGTGGCGCGGGGCGTTTCTGGAAACGATGTTGCTGACGGCGGTGGGGCTGACTTCGGCGCCGAGCGGGTTGCTGTATTTGTGTTCGCTGCTTTACTACGGGTTTGAGGATTGGACGTTCACGGTGTTGTTGATCTGGACGGTGGGCGGAGCGTCGGGCTCCATGGTTTCGTTCGCGCTGACGCTACGCCTGCTGGTGTTGCACGTTGTCCTGCTGCTGGTCCCGGCGCTGGGGCTGGGCTTGTGGCAAGGGGACACGCGGGGCATCACGTTTGCGATTGGGACGATGGTGCTGGTGGTGTTTTTGTTGACGCAGGGCGTGTGGCTGAACCGGGCCTACCTGAAGCAGCTGGAGGACCGGGCGATGGAGGAGGCGCGGCTGCGGGAGCTGGAACTGGCGAAGGCGGCGGCCGAGGCGGCGAACGTAGCGAAGAGCCTGTTTCTGGCCAACATGAGCCACGAGATCCGCACGCCGATGCATGTCGTGATGGGCATGGCGCAGGTGGTGCTGGCCGGGGAGCTACCGGCCGAGAGCCGGGAGAACGTGGAGGCGATTCACGGCGCGAGCGAGACGCTGCTGCATGTGTTGAACGAGATCCTGGATTTTTCCAAAGTGGAAGCCGGGAAGGTGGAACTGGAGCGGGCGCCGATCGGGTTGCGGCGGATGCTGGAGGAGCTGCGGCTGACGGTGCGGCCGCTGGCAACGTTGAAGGGCTTGCCATTGGAATGGACGGTGGAGGACGGCGTTCCGGAGCACGTTACGGGGGATGCGGTGCGGCTGCGGCAGGTGCTGATGAACCTGTTGGGGAACGCGGTGAAGTTTACGGCGGCGGGCGCGGTGGGTCTGCGCGTCGCGCGGGAGCCGGGCGGGGAGGCGCTGCGATTCACGGTGACCGATAGCGGCATCGGCATTCCGGTCGACAAGCAGAAGTTGATCTTCGAGGCGTTCGCGCAGGCCGATGGGAGCGTCACGCGGCGGTTCGGGGGAACGGGCCTGGGGCTGGCGATTTCGGCGAAACTGGTGGCGCTGATGGGCGGGAGTTTGACGGTGCGCAGTGAGGTGGGAAAAGGGAGTGAGTTCTGGTTTGCGGTCTGCCTGCCGGAGAGCGCGGCGGCGTCCGTGGAGGTGCCGGAGCAGGCGGCGGCGCGGGAGCGCACGGGGCTGCGTCTGTTATTGGCCGAGGACAACGCGGTAAGCCAGCGCGTGGCCGTGGCGCTGCTGGGCAAGCGCGGGCATCATGTGACGGTGGTGGCGAACGGTGTGGCCGCGATTGCCGCCTGGGAGCGCGAGGAGTTCGACGCGCTGCTGATGGACAATCAGATGCCGGAGATGGGCGGCCTGGAGGCTGTGCGGGAGATTCGCGAGCGGGAGGCAAAATTGAACCGGCGGCGAACGCCGGCCGTGATGCTGACGGCGAGCGCTATGCGCGGAGACCGGGAGCGATTTCTGGACGGGGGAGTGGACGGCTATCTGGCGAAGCCGTTCCGCGCCGAGGAGTTGTATGCGGCCATCGCGGAGGCTACGGCGCCGCCGGGGTGTGCTACTCAGTAGGACATGAAGATCCTGCAGCTGGTTGGCGATTTCGTGGAAGACTACGAGGTGATGGTCCCATTTCAGGCCCTGACGATGGTGGGCCATACGGTACACGCGGTTTGCCCGGGGAAGAAGGCGGGGCAGTCCGTGCGCACGGCGATTCACGACTTCGAAGGCGACCAGACGTACAGCGAAAAGCCGGGACATAACTTCGGTTTGAACGCGACGTTCGCGGACGTGGATGCGGCGGCGTACGACGCGTTGGTGGTGTCCGGCGGGCGGGCGCCGGAGTACCTGCGGTTGAACGCGGACGTCATCGCGATGGTGCGGCATTTCGCGGAGGCCGACAAGCCCATCGCCGCCATTTGCCACGGCTTGCAAATACTGGCGGCGGCCGATGTGCTGCGCGGGAAGCGCTGCACGGCGTACCCGGCGTGCGGGCCGGAGTGCCGGCTGGCGGGCGCGGACTATGTGGACGTTCCGGTGGACCAGGCGGTGACGGATGGCAAGCTGGTAACGGCGCCCGCGTGGCCCGCGCATCCGGCATGGCTGGCCGCATTCTTACAGGTTTTGGGGACGAAGATCGAGCTGTAGTTTGCGTTAGCGGACCAGGCTGATTTCGTGCGCGGCGTTGGCGCGCAAGGCAACGGCGACGTTCGGCATCATGCCGGCGGCGACGATGAAGAATACGATGGCGGCCAGGACCCAGCGCTCCCGCGGAACGGCATCGGTAACGCCCTGGATGCCGGTGCGCTGGGTGCCGGTGAACATGCGGGAGAAGAGCCGGAACAGGCTGACGGCGTTCATCGCCGTGGCCACTGGCAACAGCAGGCCCACCTGCGGATGGCTGATCAGCGTGCCGTGAATGAGCAGATCCTCCGAGCAGAAGCCAAGCGTGCCGGGAAGGCCGACGAGGGCGAGCCCGCACACGACGAAGAAGACGGCGAGCCGCGGCGTGTACTCCGAAAGACCCAGATAATGCTCCGTTGTGAAGGAGCGGTTGAAGCGGACTTCCATCAGGCGCAGGACGCTAAACAGGCCTGTCGTGGCCACGGCGACGACGACGCAATGGACCAGCGCGCCGGTGACGCCTTCCTGCGTGGCGCTTTCCAATCCGGCCAGAATACAGGCCGACTGGCTTAACACCAGCAGCGCCAGAATGCGGCGGGCGCGCGTTTCGGCCACGGCGCGGATGGCGGCGTAGACGGCGGTGAACAGCGCCAGGTCGGAGAGGATCGGAAACGTGCCCTGGGCGGAGAGCGGGAAATCCGGGATGACCACGCGGGCCAGAAGGAAGGCGCCGAAATGGCCATTGATGAAAAGGCACACGGGCAGCACGGGGCCGGCTTCGGCGGCGTCTTCCAGCCAGGCGTGGGCGGGAAAGATGCCCTTGCGGCAGGCGATGACGACGATGAGCAGGGCGAACGCCGCCTGGCCGCCGTAGTTGTGGCCGGCGAGCGAGGCGATGGAGAACGGCTGCGTGTCGCCACCGGCCTGGGCGGCGTTGACGATGAGGGCGATGGCCCCGACCAACGCTATACAGGACGCGGCCAGACCGGCCCGCGGACGCCAGCTGCCGATGAAGGGCCCGGCGATGAAGGGCAGGGCGGAGAGGATCCAGGCGGCGGCCAGGACGATGAGATTGTCGGCGCCATAGGCGGTGAGCGTGGCGGACAGCACCAGCAGCGTGGTACCGGTGATTTTGGCGCTGGTGTCGCGGCGCGGGGCCAGGATCAGGATGGCGAGCGTCAGCAGCGAGTAGAGCAGCAGGAACGTTGCGTTGAGATTGTCGGCCGTGAACAGGCCCAGCGACCACGGTTCGGCCAGGCGGGCGCTTCCGGCCGCGCTGACTTCCCGGAATACTTCCAGCGCGCAGAGCGAGGCGCCGGCGGCGCCGGCCACGCCGGCCAGGCGGGCGCAGGCGTTGTTGGTAAACGCGGCCACCGCGGCGACGGCCGGTATGCCGATGGCGGCGGTGATCAGCGGAAACGAGAGATCAGCCATCGATGGCTCCTTGTTTGTTCAGGGCGCGGCCCGCCGGCGCCGAGGCCCATCCGGTCCAGCCGGGCCAGCAACCCGGACAGCGCCAGCAGCGGCTGCACGAAGCCGCGCTCCAGAATGGTGTCGAGATGGCCGCGATCCATGGCCAACCGGTAGAGCCACAATTGCACGCCCGGCGGGAACATGGATTCCAGATGTTTGCCGGTTTTCTCCACCTGGCCGCCGGCGGCGGCGTGCACCTGATGGTAGTCGCGCAGCATGGAAGGAGCGCGCAGAAACTGGAGCGTCCGGACCATGGCATGGCCGATGATGTGCATGACGGGCACCCAGGTCCAGCCGAAGCCGATCTCCATGAAGACGACGCCCACTTGGGCCAACGCGGCATACGCCAGCGAAGTCTTGGCATCGGCCGAAGTACGGCCCACGATGGTGCCATGCAACGCCGTCATCAGCCCGACGAGCACCACGGCGCCGGAGGCGATGGAGGACTCCGCCAGGATCGGCTGGGCGCGCAGCAGCAGATAGGCGCCGGCGTGGACCGAGATGGCGCCGTAGAAAATGGCGCTCGACGGCGTGGGGCCTTCCATGGCGCGCGGGAGCCAGCCGGAGAAGGGAACCTGGGCCGACTTGCCCGCGGCCGAGAGCAACAGCAGCAGCCCGATGACGGTGGCGTCGCCGCTGGATACTTGTGGCATGCCGTTAACGAACGAAGCCGTGTGGGCGTAATGATGCAGGGCGAAGGCCGCGGTGATAAGGCCGATATCGCAGGCGCGGTAGATGGTGAAGACGTGCAGTGCGCCCTCGACGGGGCCGAGCCGGTAGTGGAAGAACGAGATCAGCAGCACCGAGGTGAGCCCGACCATTTCCCAGCCACCGATGATGAGGTCGAAGGACCCGGCGGAGAAGATCAGCAGAGCGCCGAAGGCAAACAGGTGCAGCAGAATGTAGAAGCGGGCAAAGCCCGGATCCCGGTGCAGGTAGGTGGCGGAGAACTGGCCGATGAGGCCGACCAGAATGACCGTCAATGCCAGGAACGGCAGCGACAGCCGGTCTGCCAGGAGCACGAGCGGGAAGTGATAGTCGTGGACGGTGAACCAGTCGCCCAGTGGCACGGCAATGGATTCCAGACCCGCCATATGCATGGCCCACGCCATCCAGGCCACGGCCGCCGTGGCGACGGAGTAGACGATGGCTGTCGTGCGGGTCAGCGCCCGCTCCGGCGCATCCCAGCCGAGGAGCCAGAGCAGGGAGAACAGTGCGAACACGGCGCCGGGCGCGAGGACGACTCCGAGCAGGATGAGTTGGAGTGGCGTCACCGATTGCCCCCGTTTGCGGCGGACTGAATGCGGGCCATGGGCAGGTGGTCCATCTTGCCCTGGTACCAGGCGATGGAGGACGGCGCGGTGGGCAGCGTCGGCAGCTCCCCTTGGAGGTCTTCGTAGCCCGCGTCGCGGCGGATTTGAATTCGGCCGGTGTCCGGGTCCATCGTAGCGATGCGGATCCACCGGTTCACGACAAATTCCTTCACGATGGGGTTGCCCAGGATGACTTGCTCCAGCCGTTCCGGCGTGGTTTCGACGACGAACAGAATGCGCACCGGTTCGTGGATCTCAACCATTTGTAGGGGCAGCCCGGTGCGGAGATCGCTGGCTTGGCCATTCATAACGCCGATCAGGCCGGTGACGTTATGAGGCAGTTTGGAGCCGCAGCCGTAGCGTTCGTTATCCACGCGGGAGAAGTAGTATTCCAGGTTGATGCCGCCGCAAACCGGAACCACGGCGCCCATTAACCGGGCCAGGTTTTCGTCGGCCGGATCGCCGTTGGGATCGTAGGAAACCAGAAAGGAACGGCGGTCCAGGAACAGGCCGCGCGTGACCTCCCGGCGGCCGACGAAGCAGACGGCGTTGGTGGCATGGCCACATTCCTGGCGGGGCTGGGCCAGATGTTCGGAACGCTCTTCCACGTGGCGCAGCGCGGCTTCCGGGGTGGCGTTCGGGGGGCAGGATTCGAAGCGTCGCGAGCGTTCGTGGGCGTTGCGGGCGCGGGCCATGTCGAAGGAGACGCGTAGCGTGTTCAGGGCGTCGGTATGCGTGGGCGGCACCGCCTCCAGGTCGAACAGCGTGATGTGGTCGCTGCACGTATCGTGGTCGCCGCCGATGAACCAAGTGTCATCGGGAATCACAATGCCACGGGTGGCTAGTTCGGCGCGGATCGGCGGGCGGTTGGCCATCATAGCGAACAGGCGCGCGTTGGGACCGCCGCGGCGCCCGCCACAGGCACCGCAGTCGTAGGCGGATTCGTGCGGGTTATTCAGGGAAGTGGACCCGTGTCCGAGGATCACCACCAGCCGCGAGAAGCCCTGCGTCAGGCCAGCGGGAACCAGCACGCTGGCCACGCGGTCGGCCTTTTCGGTGTGGGAAAAGCCGAGCAGCAGGCCCTCCACTTTGTCCTGCGACGATTCGTCGTCGCGCATTAAGGTGAGCTCCGTGCGGGGCACCGGGAGGAAGGCGCGGTTCAAGATGTCGCGCAGCTTGCCGTACTGCCGCGGCGCCAGCACGCGCGTGATCAGCGGTACCGCCGTTAGCGTGCCCAGCACGGCCGTGCTGAGCGCGCCGCGCACCAGGGAGCGCGAACCCACCTGAATGGTTCGCGACAGACGCGCCAGCAGGCGGCGACGAAACAGCCGCTGTTCCTGCAGCCAGGCGTCTTCGGCCGTCGCCAATTCGCGAATGGCGTGTTGGGGCTTCACGACGACGGGGCAGAGGGAGACGCCACGGGCATCGTCGATGCCTTTATACTCGACGGCCACGCCGAAGAAGCCGGCGGCGCTGAAGGTTTCCACCAACGGATCCACTTCCTCCAGCGCGCGGCGAATGGACTCTTCCCGCTCATCGATGCAGAAGAAGACTTGCGCCAGCGGGCGCAGGCGCCGGTTGGTTGGCGGATTCTCCCGCCGGTTGCTGGCCAAGCCCAGGAGGATCTGCTGTTCGTGCCAGCGTTCATAGGCCAGATGGTAGACACGACGGCGTTCGAGAGAATCAAACGACTCGACCTCGACGACGAATCGCGACCAGCGCTGGGGCGTCCAGGCATCGACGATGGCGGCGGTGAGCTTGGCCAGGCGGGCGGCGTCATAGAGGGCGGCGGCGCGGGCGATGCGCTCGGCCTCCGGATCGGCCGCGGGCGGGGGCGCCGCGCATTCCCCATTTTCCAGCGCCACTTTCACCAGCGTGAGACGAACGGCTAGAAAGTCGGCCAGCGAACAGGGAACGGGATCGTGCGGGAACAGCGCCGGGTCATTTTCGAGTTGTGAGAAGAGACCGGGCCAGCCGGGGAGGGCCAGCAACTCTTCGCGCAGACGCGGCTCCCAGTTGTTCTGATCCAGCCCGAGGAACGCCATCACCACGTCTTCGGCACTGTCTTCGCGGACGATCTGCCGGCGGAACTCCTCACCCACGCCGGAGAGGCCCTGCGGATACAGCGCGCCCGGCTGCGAAAGCAGTTTGCGGACTGCCAGATAGAAGCCCTCTTCGCGGCCCGGCATGGGCCAATACGACATGCCCTGATCGAGGAACACCGAACAGAGCCGGATGAGCCAGGGATGCACGACTTCATCGGCGGCGCGGCCGGCCGGAGGGCGTACGGATTGGACCGCCTCCGTGAGCGCGAGGCACGCATGGAAGAGAGCCCGCAGGCTCGGCGAGCGGAAATCTTCGGCCAGATCGCCTTCCTCCATTCGCCACGCCGTTCCCGCGGCATCGAAGGCGCGGACGCCGGGCGTCAGCATGGCACGCCAGAGATTCCGCCGTTGGAGCCCGGGAACGATTTCGGCGTCGGCTTCGCGCGCCAGCACCGCGTCGATATCCTCCGCCCGGATGCGGCTCCGGGAGAGCGCGTCGCGGTACTCAACCTCGGTCATGTAGGGTTCAGTCTGAAAGAGGTTGGACGCCTCCAACACCGCTTTTTCAAAGGGCAGATGCTGAAAGGCGTGCAGCGTATTGTGGTGAATGAAGACGCCAATGGGGCCCTGCGCAGGCAGGAAGTGCGCCACGTGCTTCACCACGTGGCGCAAGTGTTCTTTGGGGTTGCCGTGTTCGCTCAAGACGCCACCGCGGGGCGCGCCTTCCGGCGCACAGCCAGTTGATGGGTGGACAGGGACTCGTGGTCGTCGAGACCGACCAGGATCAGCTTCCGATCCGACCAGCTCCGCTCGATCCCGTGCAGTTTTTCGAGTACCGTATGGTCGATAACCCACGCGTTTTCGAAGTTCAAAACGACGGTTTTGACGCTCTCATCGACGGCCAGAAGGCGCGTTTTCAGGCCCAGATAGTTGGTGAAAATCGCCGCTTCGTGGACGTATAACGTCAGTTCGTCTCCATTGCGCTCCTCACGGACAACCGCCTTGAACATAGTGCTCAGCCGGGCGCCGTTCTTCAAGTGGAGGGCCATTTTGAAGATCAGCCCGACGCCGACGCCGATCAAAAGATCAGTGGCCAGAGTGATGAGCATGGTGGATACGAATAGAAAGAGCTGCTCGGCTCCGATCTTGTACACGTGCACAAATTCCTTGGGCGAAGCCAAACGGAAGCCGGTGTAGATCAGCATACCAGCCAGCGCGGCCAGGGGGATTTTCTGCAGCAGACCGGGGATGAGCGCGAGCGAGGCGAGCAGGAACAGGCCATGGAAGAAGTTCGACAGGTGGGTTTTGGCGCCGTTGTCGATGTTGGCTTTGGAACGGACGATCTCTGAGATCATCGGCAGGCCGCCGAGCGCGGCGGCGATGGTGTTGCCGATTCCGGTGGCCAGCAGATCCTTGTTCATGTCGCTGGTGCGCCGTTCCGGGTCCAGCGAATCGACGGCGGAGACGCTGAGCAACGATTCGATGCTGCCGACCAGGGCGAACATGATGATGTATTTGATGGAGGCGGCGCTGAATACGGCGGAGAAGTCCGGAAAGGCGATAGTGCTGGCGAGCGAGCCGGGCAGGCGGATCAGAAACCCGGGGCCGATGTGATAGAGGTGATTGGAAAGAAAGTAGTTGTGCTCGTGCTCCAGGTCGAAGAACAGGCCGAGCGGCACCGCCACCAGCAGGACCACCATCGGGCCGGGGATCTGTTTAATCCAATTGGCTTTCAGCATCGGCAGGCCGAAAAGGATCAGCAGGGAGATGAGACCGATCACGCAGACCTCCGGGTTCAGGTTGAGGATGCTGTGTGGGATTTCGGCGAGGAGGTGGAGCGGCTCCTTGCCGGTCGGCGTGACGCCGAGGGCGACGTGGGTCTGCTTGGAGATGATGATGACGCCAATGGCGGCGAGCATGCCGTGGACGACGGAGGAGGGCATCAGGTCGCCTACCTTGCCGGCTTTGAGGAGAGCGAAGACGATTTGAATGACCCCGGCGACGACGCCCACGGCCAGGGCACGCTTATAACCGACGATGTTGTTGCCCGCGCCCAGCTCGGAGACCGCGCCGAGGGCGATGACGATCAGACCGGCCGCCGGCCCTTTGATGGTCAGCCGGGCGCTGCCCATGAAGGAAACGAGCAGTCCGCCGATGACGGCGGTCAAGATGCCCGCAGTGGGCGGGAAACCGCTCGCCATCGAAATACCAAGGCAGAGTGGCAGGGCAATGAGGAAGACCAAAAAGCCCGAGCCAATATCCGATTTCCAGGTGCTGGACAAGATTTTCACACTCCGTGATACCTAGAATGCCGGGGTTGACCGGATTAACCCATCCCATCTGGATGGCAGGGAAACCCCCGATTCTGTGGGGGGGTCGGGGGCCGAGTTCGAGGATACAATACTTGTTTTCATATACTTATGGGAGGGTCCTTCAATTTCTTCGGGCCATGGAACCGGTACGGGCACAAGGGTATCCCCTGTAGACTGGAGGCATGTACCGGCTGGTCCCGATGTTCGAACAGAACGTTCTGCGTATTCTGGCGTTGGGGTTTGCGTTGGTGGTGGCGCTGGTAATTGCGGCGGCGTATGTGGGTTATCAGGGGTCGAAGTCGATTCATGAGAACGCGCAGGAGCTGGTTCGGGGGCATTTTGTGAGTTCCGGGCGCGGAGCGGAGCTGGAAGGGCAGATTGAAACGCAGTCGCAAGAGCTGCTGGACAGGCTGGAGAGCGTTCTCGGGGTCTGCCTGGTTTTGGCCTTTGGGTGTGCCGGCGTTACGGTTTATACAACCCGGCGCGCGTTACGCAGGCTGGAATGGCAGGCCGAGGAGTTGGACAAAGTGTCGTGGCAGATGCTGCAGGACCAGGAGGTGGTGGCCCGGCGGTTTTCGCATGAGATGCATGACGAACTGGGGCAATCGCTGACGGGTCTGCGGAGTATGTTGAAGCGGATCGATGGCGTGGAATGGATGGAGCGGCGCGCGGAGTGCGTCGGCATTTTGGAAGAGGCATTGACGGGCGTGCGGGAATTGAGCCAGCTATTGCGGCCGGTGATTTTAGATGATTTCGGGTTAGATGCGGGGTTGCGTTGGCTAACGGAACGGTTTTCGGAACGGACACAGATTGTGACGGAGTATTGGTCCTACTGTCCGAAGCGGCTGGACGAGGAACAGGAGACGCAGCTGTTCCGGATTGCGCAGGAGGCGTTGACGAACGTGGCGCGCCATTCTGGCGCCACGGAGGTGGTTATCCGGCTGGATACGAGCGGGGACCGTGTATTGCTGCGTATTGAAGACAACGGGCGGGGCATGCCGGTAGAGAAGCAGAAGCTGCCGAGCCTGGGATTGGTTGGAATGCGCGCCCGGGCACGGCACGTGGGCGGGGAGTTCACGGCGACGAACCGGAAGCAGGGCGGTTTACGAGTCGAGGTGCAGGCGCCGGTGAAATACGCTGAGAGGAAAGTGCAGGATCATGACGTCGATTAGGAAAACGCGCATTCTGTTGGCGGACGACCATACGGTGGTCCGGAAGGGGATTCGGATGATCCTGTCGGCACAGCCGGACCTGGAGGTGGTGGCGGAGGCGAAGAACGGGCTGGAGGCGGTGGCGGAAGCGGAGAGGACGCAGCCGGACGTGGTGATCATGGACGTCAACATGGAGGGGCTGAACGGGATTGAAGGGGCGCGCCGGATCGGGGATGTCTGTCCGCGGGCGCGGGTGTTGGCGCTGAGTATGCACCGGGACGCGGTGTATGTGCGGGAGATGTTGCGGGCCGGGGCGAAAGGCTATCTGGTGAAGGACGCCGACGACGATGCGCTGCTGGACGCGGTGCGGGCGGTGGCGCGGGGGGAGGCGTATTTGAGCCCGTCGGTGGCCGATGCGGTGTTGACCGATTACCGGAAGCATGTGACGAACCCGGTGGACCTGCTGACGGCGCGGGAGCGGGAGGTGCTGCAGTTGATTGCCGAGGGGAAGACGAACAAGGACATTGCGAACCAGCTAAGCTTGAGTGTTTACACAGTGGAGGCGCACCGCAGCCGGCTGATGGAGAAGTTGAACCTGCATTCGACGGGCGATCTGGTGCGATTTGCGATTCGAAATGGATTTATCAGTTAGGCAGTTTATTGGGTTGTTGACGGGCGGCCGGCTGTTGGCCGCGGGGCGGCGGAGATATTTGCGCCCGGGGGATGAGTCAACTGGTGACGCTACGTTTGTGCGGTTTTTAGGGGAGTTTCGGCGAGTTGTGGCGGGGAAAGATGAGGCAGGGTTGCGCGGGTTGTGCGCGGCGGATGTGATCACCGGCGTGGATATGACGCCGGGGCCGGAGGAGTTGGTGAAGCGGATGCGGGCGGGGGGTTGGGCGGAGTTGGCGGTAGTTTTGGGGATGGGCGCGGCGCGGTATGAGAAGGGCTTTGTGATGCCGTATTTGTTTGGGAAGTTTCCGGAGGATTTGGAGCCGACCGAACATGTGGTGACGGTGCGGACGGGGGCGGTGTTGCGGGTGAAGGCCGGGGGGGCCGTGGTTTGCCCCTTGGATTTTGATATTTTGCGGGTTCGGGAGTTTAAGGCGGGGGCGACGTGGTTGGCGGCGGAGCGGTTGGATGGGTTGAAGGGGGTTGTGGCGGCGGGGGATGTCCGGAGCCTGGGCGCGCCGCGGATGTTTTTTGAGACACGGGGTGGGGCGTGGAAGGTGACGGCGTGGGGCGCGGGGGCGTAGCGAGATTGTTGCACCGGGGCGGGGTGTAGGTTCATCGAACGGGTCAGGAGAAATGAACCATGATTGTGCGTAAATCGCAGGCGGAGTGGAAGGGCGACTTGAAGACCGGCGCGGGGAATATCGCGTTTGGCAGCGGCGCGTATACGGGGCCGTATTCGTTTCAGTCCCGGTTTGAGAGTGGCACGGGGACGAATCCGGAGGAGTTGGTAGCGGCGGCGCATGCGGGCTGCTTTTCGATGGCGTTTTCGTTTGCGCTGCAGTTGGCGGGGTTGACGCCGACACGGGTGCATACGACGGCGGCGGTGAAATTGGAACCGGCGGCGGGCGGCGGGTTTTCGATTACGGCGATCGATTTGGTTACGGAGGGCGTGGTTCCGGGGATTGCCGATGAGCAGTTCCAGGCGATTGCGGCCGATGCGAAGGTGAATTGCCCGATTTCGAAGGCGCTGTCTGCGGTGCCGATTTCGCTGCGAGCGACGCTAGTAGCCGAGTAGTACGGGTTTTTCCGAGATCGGATTTTCCTGGTAGCACGGCCCTGTGGGAAAGCTGTGGGAAAGTTATTTGCCGATGCAGAAGGTGGAGAAGATGCGGTTCAGGATGTCGTCGGCGGTGGTTTTGCCGGTGATGGCGTCCAGCGGGTGGAGCGCGCCGTAGAGATCCAAGAGGAGCATTTCGTGGGGAATATGCTCCTCTACCGCCAACTGCGCGCAGCGTAGTGCGCCGGCGCACTCCTGTAATAGCTGCTCCTGGCGGAGTGAGGTGATGAAGGCGAACTCGTGCTCGGCTTGGGCGGCGTGGCCGATGGCTTTTAGGACCGCTTCCTTTAGCTCCTCCAGGCCGGTACCGGTGGCGGCGGATATTCTTACGGCTCCTGGGGGGATTGCGGCGGTTATGGGGAGATCGGATTTGTTCGCGACTACGATGTGGCGCCCTTGGGCGTTGGCGCGGGTTAGGATTTCTCTGTCGCCTTCGGCGAGTTCCGATGAGGCGTCGAGGACGACCAGCGTCAAGTCGGCGTCGGCCATGGCTTGGAGGGAACGCTCGATGCCGAGGGATTCCACCAGATCGCTGCCGGCGCGGATGCCGGCGGTGTCGACAAAACGAACCGGGACGCCGCCGAGGGCGACGGTCTCGCTGACGAGGTCGCGGGTGGTGCCGGGGATGTCCGTGACGATGGCCCGATCCTGCTCCAGCAGGCGGTTGAATAACGAACTTTTGCCGACGTTGGGGCGGCCGACGATGGCGAGCGAGACGCCGTTATGGACCAGACGGCCGTAGTTGAAGCTGTTCGCCAGTTTTTCCACGGCAGCGGTGAGCGGGTTCAGGCGGGCGAGAATGGCTTCGGGGGGAGCGACCGAGATATCGTCTTCGGCGAAATCGATACCGGCTTCGAGGAGGGCGATTAGTTCTAAAAGCTGGGTTTTTAGGGGGGTTAACAGGCGCGCGACGGAGCCTTCGACCTGGCGGGCGGCGACGCGGGCTTGATAGAGCGTTGTGGCGTCGATGAGGTCGCGGACGGCTTCGGCTTGCGGGAGGTCGATGCGACCGTGGACAAAAGCGCGTAACGTGAATTCGCCCGATTCGGCGAGGCGGGCACCGCGGCGGCAGGCTTGTTCGACACAGAAACGCAGTACGACGGGCGCGCCGTGGCAGGCGATTTCCACCACGTCTTCTCCGGTGTAGCTGCGGGGGGCAGCGAACCAGGTGGCCACCACTTGATCAACGACGGCACCGGCATCATCAATGAGTTCGCCCAGGCTGGCATGGCGTGGGACCCAC
>CAMATG010000016.1 GCA_945860645.1 Candidatus Sulfopaludibacter sp. SbA3
AATATCACATCGCCGTGTTCTTTTCGGTCATCGGGCCGGGGTTCATTACGGCTGTGGTGGACAACGACGCGGGCGGGATTTTTACCTATTCGCAGGCGGGGGCCAAGTACGGCTACCTGCCGCTGTGGACGCTGCTGCCGATCATGGCGTTGCTGATTGTGACGCAGGAGATGTGTTCGCGGATGGGGGCGGTGACGGGGAAGGGATTGAGCGATCTGATCCGCGAGGAGTTCGGGTTGCGGACCACGTTCTTCGTGATGATGGCGCTGGTTGCGGCGAACCTGACGAACGTGATGGCGAACTTTGCGGGGATTGCGAGTTCGCTCGAGTTATTTGGGATTTCGAGGTATATCACGGTCCCGATCGGGGCGTTGATTGTATGGATGCTGGTGGTGAAGGGCACGTATGCGAGCGTGGAGCGGATCTTCCTGTTCGCGACGGCGATCTATATCTGCTACATCGTGAGCGGCGTGATGGTGAAGCCGGACTGGAAAGAAGCGGCGCTGTATTCTGTGAAGCCGGTGCTGCTGTTTGAACCGGCGTATATTACGCTGCTGATCGGGATGGTGGGGACGAGCGTGGCGCCGTGGATGCAGTTCTATTTGCAGGCGGCGATTGTGGAGAAGGGCGTGAGCGCGAAGGAGTATGCCGAGTCGCGGATTGAGGTGATAGTTGGCTGCGTGGTGATGACGGTGATTGCGTTCTTCATCATCGTGGCGTGCGCGGGGGCGATTTGGAGCGTGGCGCCGCGGGACATCAAAGATTCGACCGATGCGGCGCTGGGGTTGAAGCCGTTTGGGGAGTACGCATATTTGTTGTTTTGCGCAGGTTTGTTGAACGCGTCGTTGTTTGCGGCGTGCATTTTGCCGCTGTCTACGGCGTACACGGTTTGCGAAGGGTTGGGGTTTGAATCGGGTGTAAACAAGCAGTGGAACGAAGCGCCGGTGTTCTACGGGCTGTTCACGTTGCTGATCGTGATTGGCGGGGGCGTGATTCTGATTCCGGGCTTCCCGCTGGTGCGGATGATTTTGCTTTCGCAGGTGCTGAACGGGGTGTTGTTGCCGTTCGTGCTGATCTACATGACGATTATTGTGAACAAGAAAGCGATCATGCGGGACTGGACGAATTCGCGGGCTTATAACGCCGTGGCTTGGACGGCGGTGGCGGTGATGATCGGGCTGACGGTAGCCCTGGTGGGGATATCTCTCCGAGACATTTCGGGGTAAGAATGTCACCCCTTTTCTGCGTTACACTCACGCTTGCCCCTCATGCCTGACATTGCCGATACCAACCTGCCCGCGAAAGATGTGATCCGGCACTTGACGCATGAGTTGCGGCAGCCGTTGAGCGCGTTGGAATCGATTGCGTTCTACTTGCAGATGACGGTGGGCGGGGGCGGTTCCGACGTGAGCGCGCAGGTGGAGCGGCTGCAGCAGATGGTGGACAACGCCAACTGGGTGCTTTCGGACGTGCTGCACTTGCTGCAGATGGCGCCGGCGACGCCGGTGGCGGTGGTGCTGGAGGAGTTGTTGGAAGAGGTTCTGTGCGAGGCGTGGGCGAGCGAGGGGCTGGCGGTGGAGACCGATATCGACGAGGCGTTGCCGGCGATGGCGGTGGACCTGGAGCAGGCGCGGCATCTGTTCCGGAGTGTGCTGCATTTTATGCGGCGGACTGTGGCGGAGCCGCAGAAGTTGCTGGTGGTGGCGAGGGCGGTGGACAATACGGTGCACATTGCGTGCAGCGCGCATGCGCCGCATGTGGTACCTACGGCGTTATTCCATCCGCTGGAGGGGAATCAACTGCTGACGTGCCAGCGGATTGCGGAGAACAACCACGGGCATTTTTCGGCGGAGACGAATGACCTGGGGCGGTTGATCCTGCGGCTGGATTTGCCGGTGTTTATTTAAATCGACGGGTCTTCGGCGCGTTTTTCGAGCTCTTTGACGCGGGCGGCGAGTTCGGGCAGGTTGGCCATGTGGGCGAGTTGTTTGAGATATTCCTTCAGCGGGCGGGCGGGGGTTCCCCAGTAGGTTTCGCCGCCGCGTACGATTTTGGACGTGAGTACGCCGCTGCCGGAGCCGAGAACGGCGCCGGATTCGACGCGGACTTTATCTCCCATGCCGACCTGGCCGCCGATGATGGCATTGGCCTCGATGACGCAGCCGCCGCTCATGCCGGTTTGGGCGGCGATGACGACGTGATCTTCGATGCGGCAGTTGTGGCCGATGTGGACCATGTTGTCGAGCTTGACGCCGTTGCCTAGTTTGGTGACGCCGAGGGCGGCGCGGTCGACGGTGGAGTTGGCGCCGATCTCGCAATCGTCACCGAGTTCGACGGTGCCGACTTGGGGGAACTTTTGATAGGCGCCGGCGATTTTGACGAAGCCGAAGCCATCGGCGCCGAGGACGACGCCGGAGTGGAGGATGGCGCGGGCGCCAATGGTTACGCGGTCGTAGATGGTTACGCGGGGGTGGAGGAGGCTGTTGGGGCCGATGGCGGCGTCGTCACCGATGGCGCAGCCGGCGCCGATGACTGCGCCTTCGCCGATGGTGGCGCGTTCGCCGATGACGGCGTTGGGGCCGATGTGAGCGGAGGCGGGCACGGTGGCGGTTTCGGCTACTACCGCGGTGGGATGGATACCGGGGGCGAACTTCTTCGCGGGGTAGAGCATCATCAACGCCATGGCGAAGGCGGTGCGGGGATCCTTCGCGCGGATGCACGTGCGGCCGGCGGGGAAGGCGTCATCGACGATGAGGCAGCCGGCTGGGGATTGGGCGGCGAGGGCCACGCCCTTGCGGCCGGTGGCGAAGGAGAGGTCGGCGGGGCCGGCTTCTTCGACGGGCAGGGCTTTTGTCAGTTCGAGATCGCCGTCGCCTTCGAAGGGGACCTGGAGACGCTTCGCCAAATCGGAAACACGCATGACTTGTATGATACGAAGGAAGATGGCCATCGATCCTTCCGCCCGCATCGCCTCCACGGCAAAAGTACATCCGAACGCGCATGTCGGCCCACAGACCGTGGTGGGCGAGTTCTGCATTATTGAAGAAGACGTCACGGTTGGCGCGAACAATGTGTTGGAGCCGTACGTGTTTTTGAAGCGCTGGACGACGCTGGGGGATGAGAACGAGATTTCGGCGCAGACGGTTTTGGGGACTGATCCGCTGGACAAGGGGTTTGCCGGGCAGCGCAGTTATTTGAAGATTGGCAACCGGAATAAGATCCGTGAGCATTACACGATTTCGAGGGGGTCGAAGCCGGAGACGTCGACGGTGATTGGCGATGAGAACTTCATCATGACGTCGGGGCATATTGCGCACAACGCGGTAATTGGGAATGGGACGATTATTGCGAGCTGCGCGCTGGTGGCGGGGTACGCGGAGGTGGAAGACCAGGCGTTTCTTTCGGGCGGAGCGCTGATTCATCAGTTCGGAAAAGTGGGGCGGCTGGCGATTATCAGCGGGAATACGCGGGTGAGTTTGGACGCGCCGCCGTTCTTTACTTACGCCGGATTCAAGATCGAACCGTGCGGCTTGAACCTGATCGGGCTGCGGCGCGCGGGGATCTCGGCGCCGGAGATTCAGCAGTTGAAGAAAGCCTACCGGCTGATGTACCGGAACGGGTTACCATTGCAGGAGGCTCTCCGCCGGATCGAGACGGAACTGCCCGGTCCGTTGACGGAACACCTGGTTCAGTTTGTGAGAAATTCCAAGCGCGGCATCTGTCGAGAAGCCCCCAAAAATCAATCGGAATGAAATATTTCGTCATCGCCGCCGTTGCCCTGTCCAGCTTCGCGCAAGACGCTCCGCTCACCTTGAAAGACGCCGTGCGTCAGGCTTCGGAGCGGTATCCGTCCATCCGCGTTTCGCGGGAGCAGATTGCCGAAGCGGCGGCTTCAGTGAGGCTGGCGCAGACTGCGTTTTTGCCGCGCGTGGATGCGATTGCGCAGGTAAACCGGGCGACTACGAATAACGTTTTCGGGTTGTTCTTTCCGAACCCGGCACTCCCAGCGATTTCGGGGCCGCAGATTGATGGCGACCAGATGCGGAATGTGTTTGGGGCGGCGCTGGGCTTGATGGTGACGTGGGAGCCGTTTGACTTCGGGCGGCGGCAGGCGGACGTGGATGTCAGCGCTTCGGCGAAGGCACGGGCGGAGGCCGCGGTGGCGCGGACGAAGCTGGACGTAGCGGCGGCTACGGCGGACGCGTATTTGACGGCGCTGGCGGCGGAGCAGGCGGTGGGCGCGGCGAAGGCCGGGATCACGCGGAACAAGGAATTTGAACAGATTATTGAGGCGTTGACGAAGGCTGAACTGCGGCCGGGCGCGGATTTGGCGCGGATTCAGGCCGATACGATTCAGGTGGAGACGCAGGTGGTGCGGGCGGAGCAATCCGTGGCGCAGGCGAAGGCGCTGTTGGAACAGTATGTGGGCGCGACGGTGAAGGCGTTGGACGCGGCTCCGTTTTTGAAGGCGGGGGGCGCTGTCGACGCTGGCGCGGCTGGCATCACGGCGGCGCATCCGCAGTTGGTGGAACAGCAGCGATCGATTGAAGAAATCATCGCGCGGATGAAGGCCGTGGATAAGGGTTGGTATCCGAAGTTCGCGGTGCAGGCGTCGGCATTTGGGCGCGGCTCCGGGGCGCGCGTTTCGGGCCCGTTCGCTGGCGGGGCGCATGGGCTGTATCCGGACCGGGGGAACTGGGCGATCGGGTTTACGGCGACGTTGCCGTTGCTGGAGTTTAAGCAGTTGCGGATCCGCAAAGAAGTTGAAGCGCAGCGGCAGACGCGCGAGGAATCGAAGAAGGAATTGGTGGAGCGGGAGTTGTCGGGGCGGCTGGCGCAGGCGAAGGTGCAGTTGGACGGGGCGCGGCGGATTAACACGCTGGCGCCGCGACAGTTGGCGTCGTTGCAATCGGTGCTGACGCAGACGCAGGCGCGGTACCGGGCGGGGCTGGGCACGCTGCTCGAAGTGGCCGATGCGCAGCGGCAGTTGACGCAGGCCGAGATTGAGGCCGCGCTGGCGCGGTTGGCTGTGTGGCGCGCGGAGTTGGCGATGGCCTACGCGCAGGGTGATTTGGAACCGTTTCTGGCGAGGCTTCCCTAGCGATGTGGCTGATCCTCAGCGCGCTGCGCCGTCCGGTCACCGTTGTGGTGGCGGTGCTGGCTGTGGTGATGGCGGCGGGGCTGGCCGTGACGCGGATGGCGATCGATATTTTTCCATCGCTGGGGGCGCCGACGATCTATGTGGCGCAGCCCTATGGCGGCATGGATCCGGCGCAGATGGAAGGGTATTTAACCTACTACTACGAGTATCACTTCCTCTACATTGCGGGCATTGAACACGTCGAATCGAAGAACATTCAGGGCGCTTCGCTGATGAAGCTGGTGTTCCATCCGGGCACGGATATGGACCAGGCGATGGGGCAGGTGGTGGGGTATGTGAACCGGTCGCGGGCGTTTATGCCGCCGGGGGTGGTGGGGCCGTTTATTACTCGTTTTGACGGCGGCAGCTTGCCGGTGGGGCAGTTGATTTTTTCGAGCGCGACGCGGAGCCCGGCGGAGATGCAGGACATTGCGTTGAACCGGGTGCGGCCGCTGTTTGCGACGCTGCCGGGCGTGTCGGCGCCGCCGCCGTTTGGTGGGAACCAGCGGGCGATTGTGGTGCGGTTGGATCCGGACAAGATGCGCACGCATCGGATCTCGCCGGAGGACGCGATCAAGGTTGTGAATCAGGCCAGTTCGGTGCAGCCGGCGGGGAATATTCGCATTGGCGATTTCAATAATCTGGTGGAATCGAACTCGGCGCTGGGCGGGAATCTGAGCGAGTTGTTGCGGGCGCCGCTGCGGCCGGGGGAATCGCCACCGACGTTTTTGGGCGATATTGCGACGATTGAGAGCGGTACGGACATTGTGACTGCGTATGCGCATGTGAATGGCAAGCGCACGGTTTATATGCAGATCACCAAGCGGGCCGATGCGTCGACGCTGGATGTGATCCGGCGGGTGCGGGAGAATTTGGGCGCGTTTAAGGCTGTTTGTCCGGAAGACGTGGACGTGCGGGTGGAGTTTGACCAGTCGCGATTTGTGACGGCGGCGCTGCGGTCGCTGGTGAATGAGGCGGCGCTGGGGGCGTTGCTGACGGCGCTGATGGTGCTGATTTTCCTGCGCGATTGGCGGAGCAGTGTGATTGTCGTGGCGACGATTCCGGTGTCGTTGTTGGCGGCGGTGATCGGGCTGTGGGCCTTTGGACAGACGCTGAACATGATGACGCTGGGCGGGCTGGCGCTGGCGGTGGGTGTGTTGGTGGATGAGGCGACGGTTGAGATTGAGAACATTCATTCGCACATGGCCGAGGGGCTGAGCCGGGCGCGGGCGGTGGTGGACGCGGCGTCGAAAACGGCGGTGGCGCGGTTCCTATCGATGCTCACGATTTTGGCGGTTTTCCTGCCTTCGTTCTTCATGACCGGCGTGGCGCGGCAGTTGTTTGTGCCGCTGGCGCTGGCGGTGGGACTGGCGATGATTGCGTCGTATTTGTTGTCGTCGACGCTGGTGCCGGTGCTTTCGACGTGGCTGATGCGGAGCGCGTCGTCGGACGAGGGCTCGTCGATGAAGGCGGCTTACACGGCGTATTTGAAAGTTGTGTTGGGCGCGCGGTGGGTGGTGGTGGCGGGGTTCCTGTTGGTAACGGGCGGAGTGGTCTACTGGCTGCTGCCGTCGATGGGCAAAGAGATCTTCCCGATCGTTGATACGGGGCAGTTCAAGCTGCGCATTCGCGCGGCGACGGGGACGCGGATTGAGCGTACCGAGATGGTGGCGTTGCGGGCATTGCAGATTGTGGAGCGGCTGGTGGGCAAGGAGCATGTCGCGATTAGCTCCGGTTTTATTGGGGTTCAGCCCGCGAGTTATCCGATCAACACGCTGTATTTGTGGACTTCCGGCCCGCATGAGGCGGTGCTGCAGGTGCAGTTAAAGCCGTCGGCGACGCCGCGCGGGGAAGAGTTGAAAGAGAAGCTGCGCGAGTATTTTGCGCGGGAGTTGAAGGACACGACGATTTCGTTTGAGGCCGGGGATATTGTGGCCGAGGTGTTTTCGTTCGGTTCGCCGACGCCGGTGGAAGTGGCGATGCAGGGGCCGTCGCTGGCGGTGAATTTGGAACACGCGCGGAAGGTGATGAAGGAGTTGCAGACGGTGAAATCGCTGCGGGATTTGCAGTTCGCGCAGCCGCTGGATTACCCGACTGTCGACGTGAAGATTGACCGGGAACGGGCCGGGCAGTATGGGCTGACGATGCAGGATGTGTCGAAGTCGCTGGTGGCGGCGACTTCGTCGAGCCGGTTCACGGATCCGAATTATTGGCGCGACCCGGTGAGCGGGAACGCGTTCCAGATTCAGGTTGAGATTCCACAGCACCGGATGGCGTCGACGGACGATCTTTCGAATTTGCCGGTGATGAATAACCGGCAGGCGCGGCCGGTGTTGGGCGATTTGGCGACCATCGAACGCGGCAAGACGTTCGGCCAGGTGGAACGGTACAACATGCAGCGGGTGATCTCCGTGACCGCGAATATTCAGGGCAAGCCGCTAGGTGATGTGGAGAAGGAAATTCAGGCCGCGGTTGAGCGCGCGGGGAAGCCGCCGCGGGGTGTGACTGTGAATATTCGCGGGCAGATTCCGCCGTTGCGGGAGACGCTGGCGGGGCTGCAGATGGGGCTGTTGATTGCGATTGCCGCGATCTTCCTGTTGCTGACGGCGAACTTCCAGAGCTTCCGTCTGGCGCTGGCGGTGGTGCTGACGCTGCCGGCGGTGGTGGCGGGGTCGTTGCTGGCGCTGAAGGTGACGGGTGGCACGTTGAACGTGCAGAGCTTCATCGGCATTATTATGGCGACGGGCATTGCGACGGCGAACTCGATTTTGCTGGTGACTTTTGCGAACATGGCTTTCCGGCATGGACAGACGCCGATGAACGCGGCGCTGGATGGTGCGCGCGGGCGGCTGCGGGCGGTGTTGATGACGGCGCTGGCGATGATCGCCGGCATGTTGCCGATTGCGCTGGGCCTGGGCGAGGGCAGTGAACAGACGGTGCCGCTGGGCCGCGCGGTGATCGGTGGATTGATCCTGGCCACGTTTACGACTCTGACCTTGCTGCCGGCGCTGTACGCCATTCTGCAGGCCCGCGGCACCTCCACTTCCAAATCGCTGGATCCGAACGACCCTATGAGCAGCTACTATGAACGCACGTAATTTTCTCCTGCCCATCCTGTTTGCCGCCGCCGTTGCGGCGCAGGAGACGACACCGGTTGTCGTGAAAGTGTTGGACCGGCGCTTGAAATTGCCGGCGGAGGTGCAGGCGTATCAGTCTGTGGATCTGGTCGCGCGTGTGCAGGGGTTTGTGGAGAAGGTGCTGGTGGATCGCGGCAGTATGGTGAAGAAGGGCGATCTGTTGGTAGAGCTTTCGGCGCCGGAGATGAAGGCGCAGTTGAGCGAGTTCGAGGCCAAGGCGCTGGCGATTGAGAGCCAGAAGGCGGAGGCGGAGGCGCGGTTGGCGGCGTTGGAAAGTACATTGTCGCGGTTGCGGGATGCGGCGAAGACGCCGGGGGCGATTGCGGCGAATGAGGTGGTGCAGTCCGAGAAGGCCGTGGAGGCGCAGAAGGCGTTGATTCGCAGCATTCAGACGCAGGCGACGGCGGCGCGGGCGTCGGCGGCGGGGTTGAAAGAGATGCTGCAGTATCTTTCGGTGACGGCGCCGTTTGATGGGGTCATCACGGAACGGAAGGTGCATCCGGGGGCGCTGGCGGGGCCGTCGGCACCGGCGTTGTTGCGGTTGGAACAGATATCGCGGCTGCGTGTGGTGGTGGCGGTGCCGGAGTCGGAAGTGAGCGGGATTGTGCGGGGGGCGGCGGTGCCGTTTACGATTCAGGGCGGGTTGTCGGGGACGGGGACGGTGGCGCGGTTGGCGCGATCGCTGGATCCGCGGACGCGGACGATGTCGGTGGAATTGGACGTTAGCAATGGCGCTGGCGCGCTGGCGCCGGGGATGTATGCGGAGGTGACGTGGCCGGTGCGGAAGGCGAAGGGGTCGATTCTGGTGCCGCCGGGCGCGGTGGTGACGACGACGGAGAAGGTGTTTGTGATTCGCAATAACGGCGGCACGGCGGAGCATGTGCAGGTTTCCAAGGGTGCGTCGGCTGGGGATCTGATTGAAGTGTTTGGGGGGTTGAAAGATGGGGATTTGGTGGTGAAACGGGGGTCGGACGAAATTCGGGCGGGACAGGCGATAAAGTAGTCGTAGTCCTTATGCGTATCCTCTGCTCGCTTCTGTTTGCCGCGATGGTTTTTGCGGCGCCTAGCCCGTTTGTTGGCCGGTGGAATTTTAATATGCCGAATAGCCGGGCGTCGTGGCTGGGTATTACGGAAAAGAATGGGGCGTTGGAGGTTTGGTATCAGCCGACGGGTGGGAACGTTTTTCAGCTCAAAGATGTGAAGCAGAGCGGTAGCCACCTTTCGTTGACTTTGGTGGCGGCGAATGAGAAGCGGCCGGCGGTGACGTGGGAGCTGGACGTTGTTGGGAAGACGCTGAAGGGGCAGCAGCTGCGCGCGGGTGTGGCGACGCCGTTGGAAGGTACGCCGGCGCCGAAGCTGGACGGCGCGGCACCTAAGAAATGGACCAAGCCGGAGCCGCTGTTCAATGGCCGTGACCTGACCGGGTGGGAGCCGATGGGGGACCCGAAGAACTCGCATTGGGTGGTGAAGGACAGCCTGCTGGTGAATGAAGACCATGGCGCCAACCTTCGCTCCACGCGCAAGTTTGGTGACTTCAAGCTTCACTTCGAAGTACTGTGTCCGGATCACGCGAACTCCGGTTTTTATCTGCGTGGGCGGTACGAAGTGCAGTTGGAATATGAGCCCCTTTCGGCGAATCCGCCGGAGCGCCGGATCGGTTCCGTGTATGGCCGGATTGCTCCGGAGGGCGAGCTGAAGCGCCAGCCGGGCGAGTGGGAAACGTTCGACATTACCCTCACCGGGCGCCGCGTGACGGTGGTTCGCAACGGCGTCACGACGATCAACAATAAGGAAATTGAAGGGATTACCGGTGGGGCGCTGGATGCCAACGAGGCCGAGCCGGGCCCGTTCTACATTCAGGGCGATCATACCGGCGGGCTGAAGTTCCGGAACATCACGATCGCTGTGCCGGCTGGCAAATAGCCACCATAAGAAGTTTCGATTGACGGGCGCGGCCCCGGTTTCTTATCCTGCCAATACGTCCGTTCCTCCGTCCAGGAAATGAATTGCGCCTTGCCGCGCTTCCCCCTCACTGTCTGAGCCCTCGCGCCCTCGTTGTGGCGTGACGTTAACTTCAGGGGGTTTGTCATCGTGAATCGACTTCTCGTTGCGGCTATTGCCGCTCTCTTGCCGCTATATGCCCAGACCAGCTCGCTGCAGGGCACTGTCACTGACGCCCAAAATGCGGCCATCGCCGATGCCATCGTCAGTCTTATCAACACCGATACCACGGCGCAGCGCAAATCGCTGGCTTCTTCCGTGGGTGCGTACTCATTCGTCCAGGTTCCGCCTGGGAACTATCGCGTCGAGGTCCAGCATCCGGGCTTCCGCAAATTCTCTTCGCAGATCCGGCTGCAGATCAACACGCCGGCCACGCTGAACGTCGCCCTGGAGTTGGGGCAGGTTACCGAGACGGTGAACGTCAGTGAAGAAGCGGTCTCCATCAATACACAGAACGCGACCATCGGCAGCCCGTTTACGGAAGTGCAGGTGCGCCAGTTGCCGTTGCAGACGCGCAACGTTGTTGAGCTGCTGGCACTGCAGCCCGGCGTTACTTCCACGGGGCAGGTGATTGGCGCGAAGGCCGATCAGAACAACGTCACGCTGGACGGCGTGGACGTCAACGACAGCCAGGGCGCGAATGGCTTTTTGGCTGTGCTGCCGATTCCGCTCGACTCTGTGCAGGAGTTTCGCACCACGGTTGCCGGGCAGGGCGCCGATCAGGGGCGCTCGGCGGGCGGACAGGTTTCCGTCGTCACCAAGTCCGGGTCCAATACGTTCCACGGCTCGCTGTATGAGTTTCACCGCAACGTGAAAACGGCCGCCAATAACTGGTTTTCCAACCGCGCCGGCATTGCGCGGGAAGCGCTGATCCGGAATCAGTACGGTGCCTCGCTCGGCGGCCCGGTGATTAAGAACCGCGCGTTCTTCTTCTTCAACTGGGAAGACCGGAAGGACCGTTCCTCTTCGGCGCAGACCCGCACGGTGCCGACCGAAACCTATCGCAATGGGCTGATCCTGATGCGTACGAACTCCGGCGGCATCCAGACCCTTACGCCTGCCGAGATCCGGCAGATCGATCCGTTGCGGCAGGGTGGCAACGCGTTCATGCTGGACCTGATGAAGAAGTACCCGCTGCCGAATGACCTGCTGACGGGGGGCGACCGCGGCTTGAACTTTGCCACCTACCGCTTCAATGCTCCTTATACGCGCAACGACCGGGCGTACGTCGGGAAGATGGACTTCAACCTCGACAAAGCGGCGATGCATACGCTGAGCGTTCGCGGTACGCTGACCGACAACATACGCGACGACACGGGCAACCTGGCCCAGTTCCCGGGGCAGGAGGCGGCGTCAAAGATTCTGGAAAATCATCGCGGCATTTCGCTCCGCTACACGGGCGTCATCAAGCCCACGCTGGTGAACGTTTTCAACTACGGACTCACGCGGTTGGGTTCGCAATCGTCTGGCGTGAGAGGGGCGTCCGTTACGTTTACGCCGTCGAACTTCCAGGCTTTTCCGCGCGCGATTACCCGCATTCAGCCGACGCACAATATCGTGAACGACACGACGTGGACGAAGGGCGCGCACTCGGTTCAATTCGGCATCAACTTCCGCCTGGTGACCAACGACCGGCAGCAGGACAACAACTACCCCACCTATAGCTACGGCCGCAACACGTTGAAGGGGCTGGGCGCGGACATTAATGATTCGGCGATTGCCTTCCTCCGTCAGCGGACGGGCGTTGCGAACCTGGCGTTGTCCGAAGCGACGCTGGTGACTAATGCGTTTGGCACTGCGTTCGGCGTCCTGAACTCCTACAGCGGCACCTATCAGTACAAGGTGGACGGCACCACGGTTCCCTTTGGCCAGTCCGTTGTCCGCGTTTTCGGGAACCAGGAATACGAGATGTATGTGCAGGATTCCTGGAAGGCTCGCAAGGATCTGACCATCACTGCCGGCGTTCGCTACGGCATCTATCAGGTGCCCTACGAGAAGAATGGCGTGCAGGTTGCGACGACCGTTGGCGTGGACCAGTTCTTCGCGGAACGCATCGCTGCTTCGGCCGCCGGTATTGCCGGCAACGCCATGCCGAACGCGTTTCTGACCTACGCATTGGCTGGTCCTACTCGCGGTGGTGAGGGTTTCTACAATCGCGATAAGAACAACTTCGCGCCGCGCCTTTCTCTTGCCTGGGCGCCGGGCGGCGACGGGTTCAGCACGAAGGTTCTCGGCAAGGGGAGCGTAATTCGCCTGGGTGGCGCCATGGTCTATGACCGTTATGGCAGCTCCATGGCGACCAGCTTCGCGGCCTCCGGTTCGCCCGGTCTGGCCACGTCGGTGACGCAGCCTTCGAACACCGATTTCACCGATTCGTTCCGCTACACGGGCGGCGCACTCCCGGCCCTGCCGGCCGCACCGCAGGGCGGCTTCCCGTTCACGCCTCCGGCGGTTGCCGGCGGGTTTGGATCTTACTCGGCCGTGAACCCGAATCTGGTGGCGCCGTATTCGATGCTCCTGAATCTGAACTACGCCCGGCCGCTGCCCGGCAAGATGACGATCGAAGTTGGCTACGTTGGGCGTCTGTCGCGCAAGGGCATTCTGCGGCAGGACTACTTCCAGCCGTTGACGCAGTTCCGCGACTCGAAATCCGGCCAGACGTGGGCGCAGGCTTCGGGCAAACTGCGCGACTATTTTGAAAGCGGCATCACCCCCGCGCAGGTGCGTGCGAATCCGTCCATCCTGCCGGTGGTTCCGTTCTTTGAAAACCTCTTTCCCTCCGCGGCGGGCACTGTCACCGGGACACGTGTTGCGGGAGCCAGCCCGACCGCCAACTACTTCTACAGCGTCTACGGCACCTACGCCGGTAGCGATCTGGATGCCCTTCACGATTTCGATCGCGTGCGGCAGTCCAATGGCACCTGCTTCAGCGTGTATGGCTGCAATACCTTCTTTGCCCGCCAGAACGCCGGCATGCTGGCGTGGGTGAACGCCTCCAATCCTGCCTTCCACGGCGGCGAACTCGTTCTCCGCCGGCCGGTTACCAAGGGCTGGGGCTTCGACTTCAACTACACGTTCTCGAAGTCGATGGACATCGCCTCCGGTTCCGAATCTGGCGGTACCTCCACGATTCAGGACACGTTCAATCCGAATGCCTCGCGGTCTGTTTCGGACTTCGATATCCGCCACAACATCACGGCCAACACCGTCATGGAGCTTCCCTTCGGCAAGGGCAAAATGTTCATGAACAGCGCGCCCGGTTGGGCGCAGCAGTTCGTTGGCGGCTGGCAGATTTCGGCGCTCACCAAGTTCCGTTCGGGTTTGCCGCTCACCATCTCTACCGGTGGCGTCTACCCGACGAACTACCTGAGCTCCTCGCTCGCCATCCTGAAACCTGGCGCTACGCTGCCGCAGACGCAGGTTGGCTTCAACGAAATCGGCGTACCGGGCGTCTTCCCGCAGACCACCGTCGTGAAGAGCTTCTACGGGCAGTATCCGGGCACGGTCGGCGCGCGGAACCTGATCCGTGGGCCGAAGCAACTGAACACCGATCTCTCGCTCGGCAAGCGCTTCACGCTGCCGTTTGAAGGGCACACGATTCAGGTCCGCGCCGAAGCGTTCAACGCCTTCAACAACGTGAACTGGGACAACCCGTCCTCGCTCACGCTGGCCAACCCCACCACCTTCGGCCAGATTACCGCTGCCGCCGAAGCGCGTGTGATCCAGTTCGCGCTGCGTTACGAATTCTAAAGAACCAGTATTCCGAGACCAAGTCGTCTCGGCTATACTGGTGATACCCACGTGGCAAACTCAGGCTTCGCTGCCTGCAACCAGGGTCCCTGTTCCACCCTTGCAATCGTTAATCGTGTCTGAGAGACGCGACTGTTTTCATTTTTGTGCGTGCGAAAAGGAACTGTATGCATGGGATTGTTGGACGTCCACTCGTCCTGGCCGCGGTATTCGGTGCCGGCGTTTTCGCGCAGGGCGTAACGGCGGATTCGCCGGATTTCTTCGAGAGTAAAGTGCGCCCGGTGTTGGCGACCAGCTGCTTTGGCTGCCACACGGAATCCGCCATGGGCGGACTGCGGCTGGATAGTGCCGAAGCACTGGCCAAAGGCGGGAAACGCGGTGCCGCGCTCACTCCCGGGGCGCCGGAGAAGAGCCTGCTCATTACCGCGATTAAGCACTCCGATCCGAACTTGAAAATGCCGATGGGCAACAAGCTGAAGGACGCGCAAATCGCCGACCTGGAAGCCTGGGTGAAGGCGGGCGCGAAGTGGCCGAAAGCAGTTGTCGCCACCGCCGCCAAGAGCGCCGACGGGAAGTATGTCATTCGTCCTGAAGCCCGCAAATTCTGGTCGTTCCTGCCGTTGCAGGAGCCGGCTGCCCCGGCTGTGAAAGATAGCAAGTGGGCGCGGACGGCCATTGATAAATTTGTGCTCGCCAAGCTTGAGCGCGAGGGGCTGAAGCCCGTGAAGCAGGCCTCCAAGCGCGATCTGATTCGACGGGCCTCGCTCGACCTGACGGGCCTGCCGCCGACGTTTGACGAGATCGCCGCGTTTGAAAAAGATGCGAGCCCGGATGCATTCGCCAAGGTCATCGACCGGTTGATGGCGTCGCCGCAATACGGCGAACGCTGGGGGCGTGTGTGGCTCGACGTTGCCCGGTATGGCGAGGACGATTACCGCTCGCTGAATCCCTTTCCGCGCGGGTATCGTCCGTATCCGAACGCCTTCGCGTATCGCGATTGGGTGATCAACGCGATCAACGACGATCTACCCTACGACCAGTTCATGAAGGCCCAGCTTGCCGGCGATCTGATGGACGCCAAGAATCGGCACAAGACGCTGCCGGCCACCGGCTTCCTCGGCCTTGGGCCGTGGTACTACGACAACGGCGCTTTTGAAGTCACTCGCGCCGACGAACGGCACGACCGCGTCGACGTCATTACGCGCGGGTTCATGGGCCTGACCGTTGGCTGCGCCCGCTGCCACGATCACAAGTACGACCCGATTCCGCAGACCGATTACTACGCCCTTGCCGGGGTTTTCTACAACACGACGTACGAAGAGTACCCGACCGCGCCGAAGACCGTCGTCGCCGAGTACGAGAAGTTGGAAGAAGCGCTCGACCGGGAACAGAAAATTCTGCAGGAGGCCAATCAGGGCCTTTCCACGGACCTGTCTCGTTCGCTCGCGTTTCAGGCGTCGAACTATATTCAGGCTGTGTGGGAAATCAGCGGGCCGCAGAAGAAGAAGATTGATGCCGTGGTGGAGGCGCGCAAGCTCGACTACGAACTGACGGACCGGTGGATCAAATACATCGCCAAGCCCACCAAGAAGTACAAGAACAAAGAGGCGTTGCAGGCGTTGTTGAAGAAGCCGATGAGCACGATGCCCGAGGCCAAGAAACTGGCCGATAAGTTCCAGGAAGAGATCATCGCCGTCATGCTCGAACGGAACGAGCTGGAGGCGGAGAACAAGGTGATCGCGGCTAAGGATCTGGACGGGACCAAGCCGAAGAAGCGGACCGACAAGCCGAGCAACTTCACTTCGTTCAAGGACTTCAATCCGGGCTCGTGGCTGCGGCTGAAGAGCTTGCCGGAAGAAGAGAACAATTTCTGGACGGAGATCTTCCAGCGCGAACTGCCGGAAGCCGACGATCCGAATGCCATGATGATGGGCGGCGGCATGATGCGCCAGGGTACGCCCGGCGTGCTGCTGTTCCGCGGCTGGGCGTTGGAGTCCCGCCTGGGATCGGAAGCGCAGACCCGCATCAAGTCCATTCAGAGCGGTATTGACGCACTGCGCAAGAAGCTGGAAACGAAGTTCCCCTTCATCCACGGCGTGAAAGATGCCGAGACAATTTCGGAAATCAAACTCCACTTCCGCGGCGACCCGGCCAGCTGGGTTGGCTCGGACGTCCCGCGGCACTTCCTGAGCGTTCTCTCTCCGGAAAACGGCAAGCCGTTCAGCAAGGGTTCCGGCCGTCTGGAACTGGCCGAAGCGGTTGTCAGTCAGCCCATCACCACGCGCGTTATGGTGAACCGGATCTGGAAGGCGCACTTCGGCACGGGTATCGTCGATACGCCCTCTAACTTCGGCATGTCCGGCGAACGCCCGACGAACCCGGAGTTGCTGGAATACCTCTCGGCGAACTTCGCCAAGAACGGGATGTCGATGAAGAAGCTGCACCGCGACATCATGCTCAGCTCCGTCTATCAGCTCTCCGCCGATAACGACGAAGTGGCCTTCGCGAAGGATTCCGGCAATCGCCTGTACTGGCGCGCCAACCGGAAACGCATGGACGCCGAGCAGATTCGCGACTCGATCATGTATGTGTCCGGCAACCTGGATACGGCGATCGGTGGCCCCTCGGCCGACCTCACGCCCGCCATGCTTCGCCGCACTGTTTACGGCAAGGTGAGCCGGTACAAGCCGGATGAATACCTTCAGTTGTTCGATTTCCCCAGCCCGCTGATCAGCGCGGAAAAGCGGTTCATCACGACGGTTCCTTCGCAGCGGCTGTTCCTGATGAATTCCGATTTCATGCAGGTGGAGGCCGAAGAATTGGCCAAGCGCGTCGCGCCCGAGGCCAACACTCGCGAACGCATCCGCAAGGCCTATCGCATTGTGTTCGGCCGGGATGCCAGCGAAGAGGAAATCGCACTGGGCACTTCGTATCTGAAGGCGGAGCCGCTTTTGGAATACGAAGAGCGGAAGAACAAGAAGCCCGAACGGGGACCCGGCATGCGCCGTGGGCGCCCCGGTCCGCCTGCCGGTGACGAGGCCGTGATCAGCAAAGCGGACGGCCCCGGCAAGCCCGATGGCCCGATCAAAGGCGACGTCGCCGCTAAGCCGGAACCGGCCGCGGAGATGCCGGCCGACATGCCCGTCGTCGCCGAAGGCGGCGCCGGCGCGGGTGCCGGTGGCGCCATGGGCATGGGCATGATGGGCGGCATGGGAGGCTTCGGGGCCGGTGGTCCCGGCGGCCGTCGCGGTGGCCCGTCCGCCGCTCCCGAAGTGAAGTACGAAGCAACTGCCTGGGGCCGTTATGCCAAAGTGCTGCTGAGCTCCAGCGAATTCCTGTTCATCAATTAGAGGACTGCCACGATGAGTCACAAACCCAAGAACCCCACCACGCGCCGCGAGGCGCTCCGCAAGGTCGGAAACGGTTTCGGCATGATGGCTTTCGCCAGCATGGTCAGCGAATCGATCGCCCGCGCCGGCGGCGTCACTACGCCCGACGGCCATACGGCGATGTCGAAGCTGGATCACCCGGCGAAGGTCAAACGCGTCATCTTCCTCTTCATGAATGGGGGCTGTTCGGCGGTCGATAGCTTCGATCCCAAGCCGGCACTCGAAAAGTACGATGGCCAACCGATGCCCGGCGGCGGGATCAAAACGGAACGCCGTACCGGCGAGTTGATGAAGTCGCCGTTCACGTTCAAGAAGTACGGCCAGTGTGGCATGGAGTTGAGCGAACTGTGGCCGAACCTGGGCACGGTGGCCGACGACATCTGCTGGATTCGCTCTGTTTATACGGAGATTCCGAATCACGAACCCGCTTGCCTGATGATGAACACCGGCGCCAATCAGGCGGGCCGGCCGTCGATGGGCGCGTGGATTACTTACGGACTCGGCTCCGAGAACAAGAGCCTGCCAGGCTTCGTCGTCCTTTGCCCGACGGTGCCGACAACGGTTGGCTCGCCGCTGTGGAGCAATGGGTTCCTGCCCGGTATTCATCAGGGCAGCTACATCTCGTCGCGGATTCAGCAGCGCACGAATCCCGACGGTTCGCCGATCGAAGAGGAGCCGATGGCTCCGGCGATGGATGAAAAGGACAAGGACAAGAAGAAGCCGGTGAAGGTGGAAACCGCCTTCGATCCGAAGAAGCTTGTCAGCTACGTCAACAATCCCAAGTTTGAACTCACCGAGCAGAAGCGCGAGATGGATCTGCTGCAGAAGCTGGAAGGCATTCGCAAAAAGGATGCCGGGGATGACCAGCAGGTGGAAGCGGTGATGAAGTCCATGGAAGTGGCTTACCGCATGCAGACCGAGGCGCCGGAGGTTTTCGACGTGCGCAAGGAGTCGCAGGCCACGCTCGATATGTACGGCGAAGGGACCACGGCGCGCGGCGCGTTGCAGGCTGTCCGACTTGTTGAAAAGGGCGTTCGGATGGTGCAGGTCTATTACGCCAGCGGCGACCCGTGGGACGCTCACGCCGACATCATGGGCCACAAGACCAACGCGAAGAATTCCGATCAGGCGTTCGCCGCGGTGATCAAGGATTTGAAGCAGCGCGGGTTATGGAAAGACACGCTGGTGGTTTGCGGTTCCGAGTTCGGCCGTACGCCGGTGCGCGAAGTGGGCGGTGGTGGTGGTCAGGCAAAGAAGGGCCGCGATCACAATCCGTTCGGCTTCACGATGTGGCTGGCCGGCGGGGCCGTCAAGGGCGGCACGATCTACGGCGCTACCGACGAGTTCGGTTTCAAGGCCGTGGAAAAGCCCGTGCATGTCCACGACATTCACGCCACCATTCTGCACCTGCTTGGCATCGATCACCTGAAGCTCACCTACCGCTACAGCGGCCGGGACTTCCGTTTGACCGACGTCCACGGCAACGTGATCCACGACGTTATCGCTTAATGTAACCGCGGCGGGAGTTTATTTCATCACGAAAGACCACTCCCGCCGCGCCAACTCCTCGATCTTTCCCAAATCCCGCTCCAGCAAGTACTGCCCCTCGATCAGCTTTCGCGCCGCTCCCCGCACCTTTTCCAAATACCCTGCCTGATTTCCATAGCGCGACGTCACCGTCTGCTTCGGGAATGGAAAATACGAACCCACCATGCTGAATAGTTCCTCCGGCGAACCGATCGCCGGATTGCGCAGGTTCCATCCCGTGTGAACCGCGAGCGGCACGGCCACTTGGGGCGTTTTCAGGCCTCCGATGTCATTGCCATCGGCATCCACCTGCGGGACCAGAATCGGAAACGGCGCACCCATCTTCGGCGGTTCAAACGCGACAACCCCGCGTGTCCGGAAGTCCCGCCCGAAGTCCAGCCGGAAGACGTCGTGGACTCGCGCCGGCGCGATGACTCCGGGGAGTTTTGGGAAACGGATTTTCGAGATCGGCGCCAGCTCGCCGCGATCCACGCGTGGATACACCGAAGGCGGCGGCGCGACGTCGTCGGCGATCCAACGCTGCATCGCGGGCACCAGTCCACGCATTATCCACTGATAGTCGTTCCCGTTGTTCGTATAGCGCGTGTTCGGGTTGGCCGGCGGCGGCATGGCGCCCGGGCCGTGGTTCCCGCCCGCCATCACGTAGAGGCGGGTATTGGGCGCGAGCGGGGCGTCGCGCAGGCCGTCGACGGTCGTGTGCATCAGCGAGGCCGCGCGCCCGTAGTATTCATAGGCGGAGTTCGTGTAGAAGATCTTCGGCACGACGTTGTCGCGCTGGGCCCGCACCAGGATCCCATCGTTGAGGCCGGTGACTGGATCCGTTTGCGGCAGGTCGGTGAACGGGAAGATGTCGGTGGCGTAGTAGAAGTTGAAGAACGGCCGCGCGTCGCGCGATGGCTGGGCGAATTGATGATTGAAGTTGCCGCGGCCGCCGCCGGCGACGTTGGCCCAGACCCCGTCAAAGACACGCTTTCCCTGCTCATCGCGATTGAACCCCTGATACAAAAATGTCCTCAGGAATCGGCCGCTCTGTGAACTGCCGAACGCCAGGGCCCGCTTTGCCGCCGGCGCTAACGCGGCTAGGGGCCCGGGCGCAGCGCCGCTCTTCAGGGCGGCGATGAAATCGCGAATCCCCGTCATCCCGAGGCCCACTACCGGCGGGTCTTGGGACTCGTACACCACCTCGTAGATCTTCCCCGACTCAAAGCCCGACGTCTTCCGCACCGCCCCCCGGTCTTCCGAAAAACTCCACTGTTCCTTGGGAATTACGCGACGCGGACCGTTCGCCAGGCTCCGCTCCGTCAACGTCGCCGGCGCGCCCTCCACGGCCCGATAGGGGAAGAACAAACGGTCTCCGAGGGAGAAGGAGGTGCTTGCGCCGTCCGGCACGAAGTCGCTCCGCACCACGCCCCGAATCGGGCTGCCGTCGGCCTTCTTCGCCACCGGTACCGTGACGCTCATCAACGGTGGTTCACGTGGCACGTCGAACTGCCAGCCGAGCCACGCCAGCGTGAAGCCCTGTTCCATCAGCAGGCCGTCACCGAACTCGGCGGCTGTTCGCGGATCGTTGGACGCGCTGGCGCTGTTGAACGTCGCCAATAGCCCCTTTCGCCCGCGGTTGGAAACTTCAAAAAATAGCGTGCCGTTGCTCTTCCTCGTGTCCACGGGGGCGAAGATGACGAAGTCGGCATAGAACTCGACCAGCCCCTTGGCAGTGCGCGGCGCGAGTTTCAGATTGACGACATCCTGGTTGGCCGCCGCAAGCGGGTCGACCGCGAAATAGGCTTTTCCCACCATGCGCTCATAGGCGCCGGCTTGCCCGAACGCTTTGCCATCCAGGATCGCCGAACGCTCCGAAATCTCCACGCGGACCAGGGCCGCCTGCAAAGTGAAAGACGAAAGAAGAAACAGGACGCGTAGATTCACGCAGCCATTGTAATGAACTACTGCGGCAGCGCGAAGGTCAAAATGTTGGAGCCCGCAGCGAGGGTGATGTATTGCCGCCCGGCGACGGTATAAGTCATCGGGGATGTCTTGATGGTCGCGTTTAGCGGAATCCGCCACAGCGTCTTGCCGTCACGCTCACTCGCCGCCACCAGATAGCCGCTGGGGTCGCCGTAGAACAGAATGCCTCCCGCGGTGCCCAGGATGCCCGCCACGCGCTTGCCGTCAATCGGCCCAGTCAGCGGCACCTCCCACGTCGTTTGCCCCGTCTCGATGTTCAAAGCGCGCAGGTACTTTTTCCCCGGATCCTCCGGCGGCCGGGCCGTCTTCCAACTCCCCGGCAACAGGTTCACGACGCACTTCTCGATCGCAATCACATAGTAGAGCTTCGTCGCCGGGCTGTACGCCGTGCCGTTCCAGTTTGTCGCGTGGTCGGGGCAACTCAGCTCGCCGGGCGGCAACTTGATGGGCCGTCCATCGGCGCCGATGCCGCTCGCCCAGGTTAGTTTGTGCATGAACGATTTCGCCAGCAGTAGCTTGCCGTCGGTCCGGTCGAAGACGTAGAAGAATCCGTTGCGGTCCGCATGCAGCATCAGCTTCCGGGGCTTGCCCTGGTAGGTGGCGTCCACCAGAACGTTTGGCTCGGTCGCGTCCCAGTCATGCGTGTCGTGGGGCGTGAACTGGTAGTACCACTTCATCTTCCCCGTGGCTGGATCCAGCGCCAGCACGCTATCGGTGAACAGGTTGTCGCCGCCGCGGTCGCGGTCGTCGGAATTCGGCCAGGGGTTCCCGGTGGCCCAGTAGAGCATGTCGGTCCCGGGGTCGTACGAACCCGTCAACCACGTCGACCCACCCCCCAACTTGTACCCGTTGCCCTTCCACGTTTCGATCCCGGGTTCGCCCGCCGCCGGCACTGTCCATGTGCGCCACACACGCTCGCCCGACGAGGCCTTATAGGCGGCCACGAACCCGCGAATGCCCCAGTCTCCACCGGCCACGCCGGCCACCACCATATCCTTCACGATCAACGGCGCGATCGTGCCGCCATACTTCTGTGGCTCGTCCCACATCACCGTCTCCCACACCAGACGTCCCGTTACGCGGTTGAGCGCCAGCAGGTGCGCATTGTCTGTAACGAAGAATAGGTTGTCGCCCAGAATGGCGACCCCGCGGTTCGTGCCCAACGAGGGATCGGAAACCAACCCCGGTGTGCGCGGCCGCGAGTACTGCCAGATCTGCTGCCCGGTTGCCGCATTCAGCGCGTAAACCTGGTTGGGCCCGGTGGCGTACATGATGCCATCGGCAACCAGCGGCACGGTCTCCAGCCCGAAGTACCGCATGTTCTCGTGATAGTAAGGCGTGTCCGGCAGGAACTGCGTCCACAACGGAACGGAGAACGACCACTGTAGTGCCAGCTTGTTCACGTTCGCCGCGTTGATCTGAGTGAGCGGGCTATACCGGTTCCCGCTCAGATTGCCGTTGTAGGAGACCCAGTCGCCCGGCTTCGGATTCTGAATCCGCGCAAAATCAACGCCACCCGGCGCGGCAACTCGCGCGGCCGGATCCGTGACAATCGCGCCCACCTCCACGCCTTTCCGCCCGCTCAAAAACGCCAGCAAATTCTGCACTTCCTCGGTCGACGCCTTTACCACCGGCATACCCGAACTCTTCTCCTCCGTCACGCGCGCCACCTGGTCCATCGACAGCGGATGGAACCCGCCCTTCAGATCCTGGACCACAATCTCGTAGGCCGTCCGGTTCCGTGCGAACCCGCGCACCGTTCCGCCCTTCTTCAGCGCCACCGTGACCAGTTCATACCCCGGCACAATCCGCGCCGCCGGCCTCGACATCGCATCCCGCAATTGGTCCACCGTCAACTCCCGCGCTACCGCCGACAAGTCCGGCCCAATCGCCGATCCCTGCCCGTTCACCATGTGGCACGTCGCGCACTGCCCCTTGCCGAAGAAGAAAGCGCCGCCGGCCTTCTTGTCCCCTTCCACGTTCGCTTCCGCCGCCGACGCGTTCAACGACACCACCAGTTGCACAAGCCCATCCACCTCCGCCGCCGGCAGGTCAAACCCAGGCATCCCTGCCGCCGGAATGCCCCGCGTGATCACGTTCCGCAGGTTCTGCGCCGAGCGTTTCCGCAACCGCAAATTTCCCGACAGTCCCGGCCCCTGTTGCGACCCGCGCGCGTCGGCGCCATGGCACCCAGCGCACAGTTTGGCGTAGTTCTCCCGCACCTCCGCCCCCGGCACCACACCGCACGCCAATGCCGCAAAAAAAACAACACGTCCCAGAGCCGTCATCTTGCGATTACATCACACCGGACGCGCACGATACCCTGTTTCTAATGATCCCCCGCCGTGCCTTCCTCGCCGCCGCTGCGCCCCTCGCCTTCGCCCAGCAACCTCTCATCCTTCCCCTACTCCCTCCCACCCCCGGCAATCCCCGTAACACTGAAGGCGACTTCCTCCCCCTGCGCGACGGCCGCATCCTCTTCGCATACACCAAATTCACCGGTGACACCAGCGATCACGCCGCCGCCCACATCGCCGCCCGCTACTCCTCCGACATCGGCCAAACTTGGACTGCCAACGACGTCACGCTGCTCGAAAACGAAGGCGGCATGAACGTCATGAGCGTCAGCCTCCTCCGTCTCAAGAAAAGCGGCCGCATCGCGTTCTTCTACCTCCGCAAAGACTCCGATACGAAGTGCGCCCCGTTCCTCCGCACCTCCTCCGATGAAGGCAAAACCTGGACGCGCGACCCGATTCCCGTCATCCTCGACAACCCCGGCTACCACGTTCTCAATAACGACCGCGTCATCCAAACCAACCGCGGCCGGCTCGTCGCTCCCGTCGCGCTGCACACGTCGCCGGAAGGCAAATGGACGGGCCGCGGAAGCGTTCGCATCTACATTTCCGACGACGAGGGCCAACATTGGCGCCGCTCCCCGCAGATCCTGGAATGCCCGGACGCCGCCAATAAAACCGGCCTCCAGGAGCCCGGTGTCGTGGAACTGAAAGGCGGCCGGCTCATGCTCTTCTCCC